>NZ_CALXIN010000010.1 GCF_944388365.1 uncultured Negativibacillus sp.
CCGTCAGGTGGTGGTAGATGAGGCGCAGGACTATTATCCACTGCATTTTTACATCCTCAAAAAGATGTTCTCATCCGCCCGCTACACCATCATGGGCGACTACAACCAAACCATCGAAAAGCAGGAAGGTCCGCAGTTTTACAAGGACACGGCAGCCATCTTTGCAAAGCGCAATTCCTGCCTGATTACCCTGAGTAAAGGCTTCCGCTGCTCCTACGAGATCAACGAATTTTCCCGCCGCTTCTTAAGCTGTGACGAAGGCATGGAGAGCTTTGACCGTCATGAGCAGCCGCCGCTGATCGAGCAGCTTGATAACAAGGATGCACTGGTTGCGCGGATTGTCGAACTGACCCGCAGCTATCTTGCAGAGGGTTACGAGTCGGTAGGACTGATCTGCAAGAGCCAGAAGCAAGCCAAAAAGCTGTATGCCCTGCTCAAGGATCAACTGCCGATTCATCTGGTGGACACCAACCGCAAGGAGATTTTCTCCGGCGTCATGCTGATGCCGGTCTACATGTCCAAAGGATTGGAGTTCGACGCCACCATCATCTGTGGTGCCGATGAGAAAAACTACCGCAATGAGTACGACCGTCAGCTTCTCTATGTTGCCTGCACCCGTGCGCTGCATCGTTTGGCGGTGTTGTACACCGGCGAGGCGAGCCGATTCCTGAAAGAGGGTAAATAAAATGTCAAACCGGAGATGGAAAAAATCCATCTCCGGTTTTTTTGTTTAAGGAATCTTCTATATTGTCAAAAAATTTCTACACCAGAAATATTGCAGATATTTAATGCCCATATAGAAAAAAGGCCGCCAAATGGCGGCCTTCGTACTCTCGTACGCCTACATCGAAAAGGGTCTGTGCCCCTATCGTTTTTATTTTGTATTATTAAAGTGTCACAGGGGCGTTGCCCCCGTACCCCTACAAACTTTTGTGTACAAAAGTTTGACAAAAAACTTTAGTTTTTGTTTTAGGTTCGTTTCATCAAAAACTAGTCGTTTTTCGCACTAAGCGCCCGTTTACCAATATCCCGACGGCTGAAGCAATCCTCAAAGTGAATTTCGTCCACATTTGCATACGCCTTATCCAGTGCCGCCTGCAGGCTCTCTGCCCGTGCAGTGACTCCCAGCACACGTCCACCGTTGTTGTAGTAAACGCCGTCGCTCAGCTTGGTGCCCGAATGATAGATGCTTACGCCTTCGCGCTGACCCTTCTCGTTCAATCCGCTGATCGGCAGTCCTTTTTTATACGACTTTGGATAGCCGCCGCTGGCAATGATGACGCAGGCAGCTTTCTCATCTGAGAAGTGAACCATCTCTTCGGTCAGTGTGCCGTTATAGACCGCTTCCATAATGTCGACCAGATCGCTGTCCAGCAGCTCCAGTACAACCTGTGTTTCAGGATCGCCGAAGCGGCTGTTATACTCGATGACGTACGGGCCCTTTGGTGTCAGCATCAGGCCGAAGTACAGACAGCCCTTGAATGGTCTGCCCAGCTTCTGCATTGCATCCACTGTTGGACGGAAAATCTTCTCCATGCACTCCTGTGCGACCGCTGGAGTGTAGAATGGGTTTGGTGCAACTGTTCCCATGCCTCCAGTGTTGAGACCCTTGTCGCCATCCAGAGCGCGTTTGTGGTCCATCGAGGAGACCATCGGAACCACTGTCTTGCCATCGACAAATGCCAGCACCGAAACCTCAGGGCCGGTCAGGAATTCTTCGACAACAACATGGTTGCCACTGGTGCCGAACACCTTTTCCTCCATGATCTCGTGCAGGCCCTCTTTGGCTTCCTCGTGGCTTGCGGCGATAATAACGCCTTTGCCCAGCGCCAGACCGTCTGCCTTGATGACTACCGGATACTCGTTCTTCTGCTCGATATAGGCAAGTGCTTTGGCTGGATCGTCGAATACCTCATAGGAGGCAGTCGGGATGCCAAATTCCTTCATCAGATTTTTGGAAAAGACCTTGCTTGCCTCGATCTGTGCAGCATCCTTTGTTGGACCAAAGGTCATGATGCCTTCCTTATTGAGCGCATCAACCATACCGGCTGCCAGCGGGTCATCAGGAGCAACGACGACCAGGTCAATAGCGTTTTCCTTGGAGAAACGAACGACGCCGTCGATGTCCATCGCTTTGATGTCCACACACTCTGCATCGGCGCTGATGCCGCCGTTACCAGGACAGCAGTAGATTTTTTCTGCCTTTGGGCTCTGTTTGAGCTTGCGGATAATGGCATGTTCACGGCCGCCGGAACCTACTACCAGAATTTTCATGGCAAATCTTCCTTTCCTGTCAGATCATTTTAAAAGAGGGGAAGGAACGCTTCCTTCCCCTGTGGTTGGTTTCGATTAGTGATGGAACAGACGGATGCCGGTGAAGGCCAGTACCATGTTGTACTTGTCGCAGGTTTCGATGACGTTGTCGTCACGAATCGAGCCGCCTGGTTCTGCAATGTACTGAACGCCGGAACGATGTGCACGTTCGATGTTGTCGCCGAATGGGAAGAACGCATCCGAGCCGAGAGATACACCGCTGAGGGTATCCAGCCATGCACGTTTTTCCTCTCTGGTCAGTGGTTCCGGTTTCTCGGTGAAGAAGTTCTCCCAAACGCCGTCTGCCAGAACATCCATGTAATCGTCAGAGATATAGACGTCGATGGTGTTGTCGCGGTCTGCTCTGTGGATATCCTTCTTAAATGGCAGGTTGAGCACCTTCTTGTGCTGACGCAGGTACCAGATGTCTGCCTTGTTGCCAGCCAGTCTGGTGCAGTGGATTCTGGACTGCTGACCAGCGCCGATACCGATTGCCTGACCGTCCTTGACGTAGCAAACCGAGTTGGACTGGGTGTATTTGAGGGCAATCAGCGAGATGAGCAGGTCGATCTTTGCGTTCTCCGGCAGATCCTTGTTCTGAGAAACGATGTTGTTAAACAGCTCTTTGTCGATCTTCAGATTGTTTCTGCCCTGTTCAAAGGTGATACCGAATACATCCTTGTGCTCGATTTCAGCTGGAACATAGTTTTCGTCGATCTGGATGATGTTGTAGCTGCCTTTGCGTTTTGCACGGAGGATTTCCAGTGCTCCCTCGGTATAGCCTGGAGCAATGATACCGTCGGAAACCTCACGTTTGATGATTCTTGCGCAGCTCTCGTCGCAGACGTCGGACAGTGCGATGAAGTCACCATAGGAGGACATTCTATCTGCACCTCTGGCTCTTGCATAAGCGCAGGCGATTGGAGAAAGCTCGCCGAGGTCGTCAACAAAGTAAATCTTCTTCATTGTGTCGTCCAGCGGCAGGCCAACTGCTGCACCGGCTGGAGAAACGTGTTTGAAGGAAGCTGCTGCCGGAAGTCCGGTTGCCTGCTTCAGCTCTTTGACCAGCTGCCAGCTGTTGAAAGCATCCAAAAAGTTGATATAACCAGGTTTACCGCTCAATACCTGAATCGGCAGTTCGCTGCCGTCCTTCATGAAGATGCGGGATGGCTTCTGGTTTGGGTTGCATCCATATTTGAGTGCCAGCTCATTTGCCATGAAAAATCAATCCTTTCTGCTATGTCCGGTTTTCTGCCCTTACTTGTTTTTATTGATAATGCGAGTTTCTGTTGCTCCGCTTTCTACGTCGATAAAGCGGGTGAACAGCGAAACTTTGTTTGCTTCGTTCAGGTTTTCCCAAACTTCCTTGGTGAATGCGTCGATGTCACCACGGATAACAACCGGTGTCGGCTCTCCTTCGTAGGAAGGGATCGGGTTGCCGTCGCATTTGTAGGTGTGGATGAAGTGACCCTCTCCTGCCTTTGGATCGCTGTACTCAAAGAAGTAGCGATGTGCGCTGGAAGGATCGCCGTTGTTGCTCTTGAGGATCGACAGCTTGTAGTCAAAGCCCTCGACCACACCGGAAATGCGAGGAGTGAAGTTTGGTGCATCCGGTTCAAAGGTGCGGGTGCGCAGTGCATCAGCAAAGGTCTTGCCTTCCTTGAGGAAGTCGTAGACGGTGTCGGTTTGATCGCCGTTGGTGACGATGGTCTTGCTGCCCAGTACGCGGACCGGCGCATAGATAATCAGGGACGGATCTTCCAGTTTTGCCGGATCGAATGCCTCGGTGCGGATTCCGCCGTCCTGCTCTACAAAGACGCGGTTGCGGCTATTTTCGCTGCGGCCCATGATAAAGTAGGCGATGACTGCCTTTTTGCCGTCCTCGCTTCTGCCCAGAACGATGCCACGTCCAGGATATGTATTGCTGCGCAGTTCTTCTGCAAGATTAACACAATTCATGCTGCTGATTCCTCCTCCAAAATGGTTAACAGTTGCCTTTTTCCTTCTGTATCTCGTCGCAGAGCATCGCTGTTGCCTGCGGCAGCAGCTCCCATTCTGCCTGCTCCATGACACGTCGCTGTAAAACTTCCGGTGTATCCCCTGGCAGAACATCCACTGCTTTTTGCAGAATGATGCTGCCGCCGTCGGTCACCTCGTTGACAAAGTGAACGGTAGCTCCGGTCACCTTGACGCCGTAGGCAAGTGCCGCCTCATGTACCTTCAGTCCGTAGAAGCCATTGCCGCAGAACGAAGGAATGAGCGACGGATGAACATTGATGATGCGGTTTGGATAAGCATCAATGACCTCTTTGCCAAGGATGCTCAAAAAGCCGGCCAGCACGACAAGCTCGATGCCATGCGCGTGCAGTTCTTCGACGATTTTGTGGTCATAAGCTTCCGCGCTGCCGCAGTCCTTTTTGCGGACAACTGCTGTTTCGATGCCTGCCTGTTTTGCACGTTCCAGTGCATACGCATCTGCACGGGAGCTGAGCACCAGGTTGATCTGTCCGCAGCCGAGCTTGCCGTCCCGCTGACGGTCGATCAGCGCCTGAAGGTTTGTACCGCCTCCCGACACCAACACTGCAATCTTGACCATTTCTACCGCTCCTTTTCCTGTAAAAATGAAAAGCAGACGCTGCGTCGCAATGGGTGCCGCGTCTGCTTTTGTCCAGATAGGTCCAATCAGACTAGAGAATCTCGATATTCTTTTCTCCGGCCTGAACTTCGCCGATGACATAAGCGTCCTCGCCCGCCTGATGCAGCACTTCCAGTGCTTTATCTGCTTGATCGCGGGAAACGATGGCGATCATGCCGACACCCATATTGAAGGTGTTGAACATGTCACGCTCTGGAATCTCGCCGACGCGCTGAATCTCCTCGAAGATTGGCAGCACGCGAACTTTGCTGCGGTCGATGACCGCTTTGGTTCTGGAGTTGAGCGCACGCGGAATATTTTCATAGAAACCGCCGCCGGTGACATGGACGATCGATTTTACCTTGACTTCGTCAATGAGCTTGAGCATTGGTTTGACGTACAGTCTGGTTGGGGTCAGCAGGGTCTGACCAAGGGTAGAACCATTAAATTCCTTGAAGATGTTGCGTGGAGTGTTGTCCAGGTCAAATACCTTTCTGACAAGCGAGAAACCGTTGGAATGTACGCCGGAGGATGGAAGTGCGATCAGCACATCACCGACCTCAACATTCTCTGGATCGATCATCTTGTCCTTGTCTACAACACCTACGCTGAAGCCGGCTACATCGTACTCGTCGATTGGATAGAAGCCTGGCATCTCAGCAGTTTCGCCGCCAACCAGCGCACAGCCGGTCTCGACACAGCCATCAGCGACACCTTTGACGATGTCCGCTACCTTTTCAGGAATGTTCTTGCCCAGTGCAATATAATCAAGGAAGATCAGTGGTTTTGCACCGCAGCAGATGATATCGTTGACACACATTGCAACGCAGTCGATGCCGACGGTATCATGCTTATCCAGCAGAAACGCGATCTTCAGCTTGGTGCCAACGCCGTCTGTACCGGAAACCAGAACCGGTTTGGTGATACCGGTCAGGTCCAGCTCAAAAGCGCCGCCGAAGCCGCCGATTCCGGTCATCATGCCTGCTGTCATGGTTCTTGCAACGTGTGCCTTCATCAATTCAACTGCTTTGTATCCGGCTGTTACGTCAACGCCGGCTGCCTTGTAGCTTTCGCTGAAACTTTCGCTCATATCGTAAAAATCCTTTCCTGTTAATCCACTCTGCCCTTATTTTTTATTGCAGAGCTTCTGAGAAAATTTGTCACATGGTTTTTCTTCCGGAACATCGATTGGATATTTTCCGGTGAAGCAGCCCATACAGAACTCGCATCCTGTGGTGGTCTGTGCGATCTGTGCACAGTGTTCAATGCTCAGGTAACCCAGAGTATCAACATCGAGTGTACGACGGATTTCTTCCTGAGACATACGGCAGGCAATCAGCTTGTCCTTGCTGTCGATGTCGGTACCGAAGTAGCATGGGTTGATGAACGGAGGGGAAGAAATACGGAGATGTACTTCTGTTGCTCCGGCATCACGCAGCATCTTGGTGATCTGGATGCTGGTGGTTCCTCTTACGATGGAGTCATCGACCAGAACAACACGTTTGCCTTTTACTGCTGCTTCCAGAACATTGAGCTTGATGTGAACTGCACGTTCTCTTTCCTTCTGTGTCGGCAGAATGAAGGTACGTCCGATATAACGGTTTTTGATAAAACCGATTCCGTATGGAATACCGGATTCCTCAGCATAGCCGAGCGCTGCATCCAGACCGGAGTCTGGAGAACCGATAACGATATCAGCCTCTACCGGATGTTCCTGTGCAAGGAATGCACCTGCACGTTTTCTTGCCATGTGTACGCTTTCGCCTTCGATGACCGAGTCAGGACGAGCGGTGTATACATATTCAAATACACACAGACCGCTCTTCTGTCCACAGTGGCTTTCCAGGCTGCGAACGCCGCTTCTGTCAACAACAATGATCTCGCCTGGACGAACATCTCTTACGAATTTTGCACCGATGCTGTCGAATGCACAGCTTTCCGAAGCAAAAACAATTTCGCCGCCCATCTTACCCATTGCAAGCGGTCTGATACCCTGTGGATCTCTGACTGCCATCAGTTTCTGTGGAGACATTACAACCATCGAGTAAGCACCTTTGAGCTTATCCATCGCTTTTTCGATTGCTTCCTCAATCGAGTTTGTGTGCAGACGCTCATTGATGATTACATGGGAGATGACCTCTGCATCCGAATTGGAGTGGAAGATAGCGCCTTTGAGCTCCAGCTCTTCTTTCAGTTCCGGAGCATTTACCAGCGCGCCGTTAAAAGCCAGTGCCATGCTGCCTTTGATATGGCGGACAACCAGTGGCTGTGCATCTGCACGTTCTGGATTGGTTGCGCCGTACAGCACATGACCAACTGCCATTCTGCCGCTGCCCAAATCGCTGAGCACCTGCTTGTTAAAGGTATCCGGCACCAGACCAAGGTCGCGATAGGATCTGATTACTCCATCATCATTGACGGCAATACCGCAGCTCTGCTGTCCTCTGTGCTGCAAAGCGTACAGTGCCATATAGGTATCCCCTACAACGCTTGGACTGCTTTCCGGCGAATAAATGCCGAAAACGCCGCATTCCTCATGAATCTGATCAAACATCAAAAAGTCCCCTTTCCAATCGGATCATAATATGAAAACAACAGCCTGTCCCGGTGACAAACCGGTTTTCAATCCTCGGTTTTTATTACACAACTGTTATCGGAAGGAGTCCCTTCCGATAACAGTTTTTGGCAAAAGAACGGGAATTATTCTCCCAGCAGTCTCTTGAGGATTTCATGATAACCCTCATCAACATTGTCCATATCTCTTCTGAAACGGTCTTTGTCCAGTTTCTCATGGGTGGTTGCATCCCAGAAACGGCAGGTGTCAGGAGAGATCTCGTCAGCCAGAACGATGGTGCCATCGGAAAGTTTACCGAACTCGAGTTTAAAGTCTACCAGGTCAACGTTAACCTCTTTGAAGTACTGTTTGAGGATCTCGTTGATCTTGAATGCATAGCTTGCAATCTGATCCAGCTCTTCTCTGGTGCACAGCTCCATTGCCAGTGCATGATAGTCGTTGATCAGTGGATCGCCCAGTTCATCGTTTTTGTAGCTGTATTCCAAAACGGTTACAGGCAGTACTTTGCCTTCTTCAATGCCCAGACGTTTGGACATGGAACCTGCTGCGATGTTGCGGATGATAACTTCCAGTGGAACGATTTTTACTTTTTTAACAACGGTTTCGCGGTCAGACAGCTGCTCTACAAAGTGGGTAGGAATGCCTTTGGTTTCGAGCATCTTCATCAGATGATTGGTAACACGGTTGTTGATTGCACCTTTGCCCAGGATGGTACCTTTTTTCAGGCCGTTAAAAGCTGTTGCATCGTCTTTGTAGTCAACGATAAACAGTTCTGGGTCCTCTGTTGTATAAACCTTCTTTGCCTTTCCTTCATAGAGCATTTCACACTTTTTCATGTCTATTACCTCCATTGCTTCTATTGCCTTTTTCGGCTTCTATCTAATAAATATTATTAGCAACTGTATTTGATTGGACTAGCAGCCCAGCTCCTGCTGAAGCTTTGCATCCTTTGCCATGACCGATTCTTCCATGGTTTTCTTCATCTGGTCGAGCTGTGCAGCCAGATTGTCGTCAGAAAGTGCCAGCATCTGTACAGCCAGAATTGCTGCATTTTCTGCACCGTTGATTGCAACGGTTGCTACCGGAATGCCGGATGGCATCTGTACGGTGGCAAGCAGTGCATCCAGACCGTCCAGAGTGGAAGATTTGATCGGAATACCGATGACTGGCAGAGTGGTGTGTGCAGCCAGTACGCCGCCCAGGTGAGCTGCTTTTCCAGCTGCTGCAATGATGACGCCAAAGCCGTTTGCCTTTGCCTCAGATGCAAATTTGCTTGCCTGTGCCGGTGTACGGTGTGCGCTCATCACATGAGCCTCTACCTCAATGCCAAAGGATTTGAGCTTATCAATCGCTGGTTTTACGGTTGGAAGATCGCTGTCGCTTCCCATGATAACAGCAACCTTTTTTGCAGTAACGTTTGCCATGGTCGTTCTCCTCCTATTCTTGTTTGGCTGCATCCGAAAATGCTGCCAATAAAAAAACGCTGCGACACTCCTGCCACAGCATACACTTTACCTGTATTCTACTTTTGCCTGCAAAAATCCTGCACCTGTCTTGAAAAAAGCGCGGAAAAAGCCCTGTTGCTCTGCTGCCGACAGCTGGCTACACTTATTCCAGTTGCAATGCTGCCAACGAAAAATTGCACAGATTTCCACAGCTTCTTCCTCCATTCTGCCAAAACACGGCGTTGGATTTTACCTCGATTTGATATTACTATTTTATCTGAATCGCGTCTAAATTGCAAGCGTCCCGCAACAGCCCCCGCAAAAATCGTACAGGTATTTTAATTTTCCTGCCATTTTGCACGGATATTTGTTCATATTATCTATGATTCTGTCGAATCCTTCTGTGTTTTCTCCGCTTTTTGTTATTTTATTATCAAATTATGTCGATGACAGAGCAAAAGCCCTGTTTTTTGAAAAACAGGGCTTTTGTAAAAGAAACCATGATTATTGCTGTGGCTCTTCCGGTGCCTGGTCGGTGACGACCTCTTTGATGGATGCAGCCAATCCGGCGATAGATTGCATCTGGCTTGGGATAATCAGCTTGGTTGCCTTGCCGTCTGCCACCTTAGCAAGAGCCTCGAAGCTCTTGAGGGTGAGGACTTTATCGGTCGGAGCAGCTTCATTGAGCATCCGCAAGCTGTCTGCGTATGCCTGCTGAACCTTCAGGATTGCATTTGCTTCACCGTCAGCCTCACGGATCTTCTGTTCACGAACTGCATCTGCACGCAGGATAGCAGATTCTTTTTCTGCCTGTGCTTTCAGGATCGCAGCTTCCTTCTCACCTTCTGCAATCAGGATCTGGCTGCGCTTCTGACCTTCTGCGCGGAGGATCGACTCACGGCGCTGACGTTCTGCCTTCATCTGTTTTTCCATCGCATCCTGAATCTCTGCCGGAGGCAGGATGTTCTTCAGCTCGACACGGTTGACCTTGATGCCCCATTTATCGGTGGCAGTGTCGAGGGTCGTGGTGATCTTGGTGTTGATAACATCACGGGAGGTCAGGGTGTGGTCCAGCTCCAGCTCACCGATGATGTTACGCAGAGTGGTGGCGGTCAGATTTTCGATTGCGGAAATCGGACGCTCCACGCCGTAGGTGAACAGTTTGGCATCAGTAATCTGATAGAACACAACGCTGTCGATCTGCATGGTAACGTTATCGCGGGTAATTACCGGCTGCGGTTTAAAATCAACAACCTGTTCCTTGAGCGAAACACGTTTGGCGATGTGGTCGATGAATGGGACCTTGAAGTGCAGGCCGGTCTCCCAGGTCTGCTGGTAGGCGCCCAGACGTTCAACGACAAATACCATCGACTGAGGAACAATCTTGATGTTAGAAACTAAAAGAATCAGTACAACCAAGACTAACAGAGCAATAATAATCCATAGCATAAAATAAACCACCTTTCAAATCACATGCTGTCTGTGAAAATGTTTCCCAGGAAAAGCGAGAAAACATCTTACTGTTTTTGTACATACAGCGTTACGCCTTCGATGCGGATGATGGTGACATCCTCTCCGGCAGCAAAGCTGTCGCCTTTGTTCTGTGCAGCAGCGGCCCAGTCCTGTCCATCCACCTGCACCCTTCCCTTCTGGTCGGGAGTGATTGGCTGCAGTACTTTGGCTGTCTGCCCGATGATTCGGTCAGCATTGGTCTTTTCCTTTGGAGCAGACTGCAGCTTTTTGACCATCGGACGGCTCAGCACCAGGGCAATCAGGGAAACAATGACAAATACAAGAATTTGTACTGTTGTTGAAAGATCAAACAACGAAACAATCAGTGCCACTGCTGCGCCCAGTGCAAACCATACTGCCACCAGCTGATAGGTGGCGACTTCCACCACAATCAGCAAGATAACCAGGATCAGCCAGATGATCGGTGCAAAAGACATCATAGAATCACGCATCCTTTCTCAGCTTCCATTGTAGTATAGGAACAACGTTTTTCGCTATTCCATCGATGAAATATCTTGTCGTTCTCTATGGACTAATCATACCATAAAATACTTCCGCACACAATATCCGCCAATTATCAAAAAACATCTTTTAAAGGCACTGGCAGTCATTTTTTGATGCCTGGCATTCTCCGCTCGCTCCCGATTGCTCCCGTTTTCTCCTGCGCACGCTGTCATACAGTTTTTTCCCATTGATCTTTGAAAGATGGTTCTATTCCCAGTCAAATTCCTTTTTTACCTTTGCTCCCACAAAGTGCAGCGCACTCAGCGCGAGGATCTCGGTCGGGTCGACAACCCCCTCGGTACAGCCGATTTTCTGGAATGCCAACGGCAGCTCGGTGCAGCCGAGCACCAGCTGCTGGGCGCCGCTCTCGCGCAGCTGGTGAATGATGTCCCACAGCGGCAGCTCATCCAGCGCAAAGTTGCCCGCCTTGACATAGTCGTACACCAGCGACATTAGCACCTTCTGGTGCTCCCTGGAGGGGTAGATCGTCTGAATGCCCGCCTTCTGAAAGGCCCGTTCAAAGATGCCGCTGTCGCGGGTTCCGTCGGTCGCCAGCACGGCGGCACGCTCTACCCCTTTTCGCTGAAGATAGAGTGCCGTCTGGTCGATCATATTGAGGAAGGGGATCTCCACAAACTTCACCACTTCGTCATAGAAATAGTGCGCGGTGTTGCAGGACATCACCAGCACCTCAGCGCCCATCCCCTGCAGGCGCAGCGCACTCTTCACCATCTCCGGCACCGGGTCGGCACCGTTGTGCAGAATCGCTTCGGTGCGGTCGGGGATATTGGTATTGCTGTCCACGCACAGGCGGACGTGCTGCTGGTCGGTATCTGCATCGGTAAAATGGATCATTTTTGTCATCAGGTCACAGGTGGCAAGCGGTCCCATGCCTCCAATAATTCCAATCACTCGGTTCATCATGTTGCCTCCTTTTGATTTTGACTTTAGTATAGATTTGTTTTATAATAAAATCAAATATTTATATATTTATAAAAATCATAAATTTTCATTTATGGATGGTGATCGGATGTTTCGAAACATGGAATATGTCTATGAAGTGTACAAGGAAAAGAGTTTCACCCGCGCTGCCAAAAATCTGTATGTCACCCAGCCCTGCCTGAGCGCCCTGGTCAAAAAGACGGAACAGAAATTGGGGTTCCCCATCTTTAACCGCAACACCTCGCCTTTACAGCTGACCGAGTGCGGAGCGGAGTATATCCGCTACATTGAGCGGATGATGGCGCTGGAAAACGAGTTTGAAAACTATCTCAACGACGTGCGCGGCCTGAAAACCGGTCATCTCTCGATCGGTTCGAACAACGCCTTTTCTGCGCTGGTCCTGCCACAGATCATCAGCGAGTTTAACCGCCTCTATCCCGGGGTGGATGTCAAGCTCAGCGAAGGGAACATCTCCTATCTGGAGGAAAAGCTGTTCAAGGGCGACCTGGATCTGGTGCTGGATAACCATCCGATGGACGAGAGCATCTACCTGCGGGAACTGTTCTGTTCCGAGCAGCTGCTGCTGGCCGTCCCCGCCAGCGATCCGGTCTGCGCCAGACACCCGCTCTGTGCGCTCACCCATGAAGATATCCTAAAAGGAAAGCACACCTGCATACAGACACCGGCCATCTCTATGGACAGCTTTTGCAGCCACACCTTTATTGCGCTGCGCCACGGCAATGACACCCGCATCCAGCTGGACTTTCTCTGTGAGGAGGCGGGCTTCTCTCCCAAAATCCAGCTGGAGGTCGACCAGCTTACCACCGCCTACAACATTGTCTGCAACAACATCGGCATCACACTGGTCAGTGACACACTGGTCACCCGCACTCCCCCGGTATCCAATCTGGTCTACTTCAAGATTGATTCAAATCATACCCGCCGCTTTGCCTATTTCTATTACAAAAACGCCTCCTATGTCACGCTGGCTATGCGCGAATTTATCAAACTTGGCATCGAAAATATCCAGCACAATACAAAAGAGGACAGTACCCATTAGGTACTGTCCTCTTTTGTATTGTATAAAATAGAATTTTACTTAGCCGAACGATCCTGATAGTGGGTGTGCAGCAACTCATGAGCCAGATGGCTGTTTGGCTCCTTGAGGAACTCGCTGTACAGTGTCTGAATATCCGGATTCTTGTGAGACTGACGAAGTGGCAGGCTCTTATCGACCTTGTACAGGCCATCCATACGGTGTTCACGGATAGCAGCAGTTGTTCTGAATGGCTGACCGCCGCCGCCTACACAGCCGCCTGGGCAGCACATAACCTCGATAAAGTGGTAATCTGCTTCTCCTGCGCGGATCTTATCCATCAGAACACGTGCGTTCTTCAGGCCGTTTGTGATTGCAACCTTGACTGGCATACCATCCAGATCCAGTGTTGCTTCCTTGATGCCCTCATGGCCACGGCAGGCTGTAAAGTCGAGGCTCTGTGGCTCTTTGCCGGTAACAACCTCATAAACGGTACGGATTGCAGCTTCCATACCACCGCCGGAGGTACCGAAGATCGCACCTGCGCCGGAGCCAAGGCCCAGCGGATGGTCGAATTCTTCCTCTGGCAGGAAGTTGAAGTCCAGTCCAGCCATACGGATCATCTTCGCAAGCTCACGGGTGGTCAGAACGACGTCGACATCCTGATAACCGGAAGAATTCATCTCCGGACGCTGGCACTCATATTTCTTTGCGATACAAGGCATGATCGAAACAACAAACATCTTGTCGCGCGGAATGCCCATCTTATCAGCATAGTAGGTCTTTGCGATTGCACCAAACATCTGCTGTGGAGATTTACAGGAGGAAACGTGAGGCAGCAGATCTGGGTAGGTCTTTTCTACAAAGTTGATCCAACCAGGGCTGCAGGAGGTAATCATTGGCAGAGTGCCGCCGTTTTTAATGCGGTCGATCAGCTCATAGCCTTCCTCCATGATGGTCAGGTCAGCGGAGAAGTCGGTATCGAACACCTTATCAAATCCCAGTCTGCGCAGAGCAGCAACCATCTTGCCGGTGGCGATAGCGCCTCTTGCCATGCCAAACTCTTCGCCGATGGCAACACGAACTGCAGGAGCGGTCTGAACAACGACAAATTTATCTTTGTTGTCCAGTGCATCCCAGACGCGCTGTGTGTCGTCCTTTTCATAGAGAGCACCTACTGGACAAACTGCTACACACTGTCCACAGTAGACGCATGGGGATTCGCTCAGCGGTTTTTCAAATGCAGTGGTGATCTTGAAATCGGTGGAACGTCCACTGTAACCGATCGCATTGGTAGTCTGGATTGCCTGACAAGCTTCTACGCAACGTCCGCAGCGAACACACTTGGTCATATCGCGAACCAGAGAAGGATTGCTCATCTCTTTTGGAACTGGTTTCCAAACTGGATCAAAGATGTTGCCGCGGATATTGTACTCTGCAGCCAGGGTTTGCAATTCGCACTTGCCGTTTCTTTCACAGTGCAGACAATCCTGCGGATGGTTTGCCAGCAGCAGCTCCAGGACGGTCTTGCGGGCTTTGCGGACCTTTGGAGAGTTGGTGGTGATATCGCCTGCTTCGTCAACCAGGTTGTTGCAGGCAGTCTTTAATCTTCTGCTGTGGCTGTCCTCAACCAGACATACGCGGCAGAATGCGCGGACACCCAGGTCAGGATGGTGACACAGGGATGGAATCTTGATGCCGATTTTTCTTGCGGCTTCCATGATAGTGGTACCGGATGGCACGGTTACCGGAATACCGTCAATCTTAATTGTAACCATCTTATTTGGATCAATATGCATACTGGTCACCATACTTTCTGCTATTTAAACAAACCGGACAAATGCCGTTGATGTGTGCCTCAAATTCTTCTCTTCTGTGCAGCAGGCAGGAATCCAGTGCAGTGCATGCAGACTGGCCCAGGCCGCAGGAAGAAGCTGTCGACATGGTAAAGGACAGACGCTCCAGGCGCTCAAAATCCTTTTCAGTCGCAAGACCTGTTGCAAATTTGTGCAGAATCATGTACATCTGACGGTTACCTTCACGGCATGGAACACATTTGCCGCAGCTTTCGTGAATGAAGAATTCCGAAACCTTTTTCAGGTAATCAATCATGCAGATGGTATCATCCAGAACAACGACTGCACCCGAACCGATGCTCAGACCAACCTTCTTCAGGGAGGTGTGATCGTAACGGGTATCCAGCTGCTCAGGGAAACCGATTGGACCGGACTGGCCGCCCAGATGATAGCACTTGAGTTCCTTGCCGTCTGGAATGCCGCCGCCGAATTCAGGATCAAAGATAATATCTCTCAGGGTGACACCGCCGATTGGAATTTCAAAGGTGCCTCTGCGTTTTACATTACCGGACAGACAGATCAGTTTGGTACCGCCCGAATCCTCAACGCCCAGCTCCTGGAAGGCCTTGCCGCCCATATTGACAATCTGCGGCACGCTTGCAAAGGACTCTACGTTGTTGACCAGTGTTGGTTTGGAGTACAGACCAACCTCTGCCAGATGCGGTGGTTTTACACGCGGACGGCCGGTCTTTGCCTCGATGGAGTTGAGCAGGCCGGAGTTTTCGCCGCAGATATAAGCACCTGCACCGGATACGATATGTACATGGAAGCTGAAGTTGGAGCCCATGATGTTATCGCCAAGATAGTTTGCTTTGACGGCATTGTCGATTGCCGCCTGGAAGAGTTTCTGAATCTCACGGTATTCGCCGCGGATATAGATATAGCCATCGTGCGAGTTAAATACATAACCGGCAATCGCCATACCTTCGATGATGCTCAGTGGATCTTTTTCCAGCAGGACCATGTCTTTGAAGGTTCCAGGCTCGCCCTCGTCGGCGTTGCAGACGATATATTTGGGATCGCCCTCGATCTCATACAGCTGTTTCCATTTTTTGCCCGCCGGATAGGAGGCACCGCCGCGTCCCAGCAGTTTGGCGTCGATGACCTCGTTGATGATCTGCATCGGGTCCATATTCATCGCTTTTTTCAAAGCGGAAAAACCGTCGTGTGCAATATAGTCCGCCACAGAGTCCGGACGGATCTTGCCGCAGCGCGCGGTCAAAAGCTGAATTGTTTTTGCCATAATCTGACATCCTTTCCTCGGAGCCCGGGATTACTGGGCGTTTTCTCTGAGTTCTTTGAGAATCTTTCTGATTCTCTCCTCATTCAGGTTTCCATACACCTTGTCGCCGATTTTGATAACCGGACCGATGTTGCACGCACCAACACAGGGCATATACTGCAGGCTGAACATTCCATCCGGTGTTGTTTCACCAAAGTTGATGCCAAGCTCTTTACGCAGGAATTTTGCCATCACATGGGACTTGGAGATATAGCATGGGGCGTTGTTGCACACCTCGATGATGTATCTTCCCCTTGGTTTGGTTTCCAGCATCGCATAGAAGGTCAGGATGTCATAAAGCTGCACCAGCGGGATGTCCAGTTTCTCTGCAACCACCCTTGCACTGGCTTCATTGATATAATTTCTTCTGCACTCCCTCTGGATCTCAATAAGAATCGAAAGAAGATGTTCTTTATCTCCTCCGCATTCCTCGATGATCTCCAGAACTCGTTCTCTGCTCAGAGTTTCTGTTGCCATCCAAAAATTCCTCCCCCAAACTTTTTTTCAGCGTGCGAAACGGTGACTTGTTGTTTGTTTTGTTATATTTGTTTCTTATATACATTCCGCGCGCCTGTTGTTGTTTTTTAGAACAATCTTTTTCATATAAAAGATGATAGTCCTATCCTACTTCCGATAGACTTCATCTATATATGAAAATTATATTGGGTCTGCACCCTTCCGTCAAGCGTTAAATTTATGACAAATTCCTGTTTTAAGCATTTTCTGTTTTTTATCGACAAACATTTGTCCCTGATATAAAGTTTTCATTTCCTAAAGCGCGCAAAATACTGTATAAATTGCATAATTATTTTCAATATTAGAAGCGTTTTTGTGCACCACTTCGTCCTTGCCAGACAAAAATACCGCCTAAAAATCCACGTCAAAACATTTCTTTATTTTTCGTATAAAATCCTGAATATAGCTACAAAAAACTACCATTTCCTTCAAAAGTTATTTGGCCTTCAGGTACAGTCATTTTCCTTTTTTTCGTTCTATTCTATCTTCTCATAAAAAACAATCCTTCTTTTTGGTTGGACACTTCGTCATCAAAAAGAAGGATTTGTTCATTCATTTATTCTGCTGTTTTCATCGGGTTCGGAGTGTTCACCATCAGAATTTTTGTGATTTTTGAGGTCTGATTTTTCCAGTTGTGGCGAACTGCGGAGCTAAAGTGAATGCTGTCTCCAGGATAGAGGGTATAGTGTTTTCCCTCCAGTTCCAAAGTCAGAATTCCTTCCAATACATAGATAAATTCTTCTCCCTCGTGCTTATATGGTTCCGGCTCGCTTTCCGGCTCCTCTCCAAACGGAAGCAGATAGAACAGACGCGGGAACAATTCGCTCTGCTCCACGTTTTTGCTCAGGGTGTACTGGATAATCTCCGGTGTGATCTGGGTCATTGGCATATCATAGCCATGTGTAACCGGATCACTTCCCGCACGAGTATCACTTTCGAAGAAGTCGGACAACTCAATGCCGAGTACCTTTGCAACATTTGCCAGCGAATCAATCGCGATGGTGGTCATTCCGCGTTCCAGCTGGGACAAAAAGCCGATGGAAAGTCCCGTCTGTTCCGAGAGCATTTTCAGCGTATATTTTTTATCCTTTCTGTATTTTTTGATCTTGGTTCCAATATCAATGTTTTTGGTCATTGTCTCTCCTCCAACCTTAAATATCCTTTATTTTAATATAATATCTTTTTACTTAAATTACAATCACTATTTTTCAATATATTAAAAAAGCAGACAATATTATCCTTTTTAATTAATTATCTTCCTTATTCATTGTACATTATTACCAGTCTATTTCCTTCTTTTCACCGCTTCTTTCTGATTTCTTTTTCATAAAAATGAACATGTGCAATCATACCTTCCATACAGCAAATAAAAAAGTCGGTCTTAAAGACCGGCTTTTTTATTTGTCCTTATTCTGTTGCCTGGTTATGTGCGTCAGCGATCGCATTCATTTCCTCAGTGGTATAACCATTTGCATTGGTTTCCCAGTTTTTGATCTTGGAGTTGACGCCGCCGTACATTGCGTTCATGGTGCTGTACAGGTTATACTTGGTCAGACACCAGCCAACGCTGTAGTTGCATGGGATTACCAGTGCATGCTCCAGCAGATATGCTTCTGCTTTTGCGTATGCCTGATAACGGGCATCCATATCATCGGTGATTGCATCTGCTGCTTCTACCAGCGAGGTGTATTCTTTATAGGTAGCAAGCAGTTCTTTATTTGCTTCTGTTTCTTCGGTGACATTGTTGATGCAGGAGTATTTGCTGGAATAGTACGCATTGTCGTTTCCGTAAGTTTCCTGGCCCAGATAGTTCTGTGGGTCACCGTAGTCAGCGCCCCAGCCATTGATCATAATGGAATGCAGCTGTGGTTCTATAACTTCATTGGTAGAGCTGGAAGGCAACATCGTTGGATTCCACCATTTTGATTGTAACAGTATCGAACAGCTTGCAGTCGGTATCCCAGTACAATGGATTCTTGGTGAAAATCTTCTCATTGCCCTGAATGTAGGAGGTCATGATATAACAGCCGTTGTACCACATTGTTTCATTGTCCATTGCCTTGAAACCATCGACTCCCAATTCATCTATCAAAGCCTGTGGCGCCGGATAGAGGCAGGAATAGGTCGCTACGGTATCAAAATATGGCTTTGGAGATACGCAGGTATAAACAAGCGTCAAATCATCCGGAGTTTCCAAGGAAACCATTTCTCTAAACTTGGAGCCCTCCTCTGCAGTTAACGCATAAGCTTCTTCTTTGGAGAGTGTCTTGGTATATTCATAATATTCCGATGCACCCTTGATCATTTCAATCGGCATGGAGGTGTTGACCGAGTCATTTTTATGGAAGTTCAATACCCATTCCAGACCGGTTGCAAAGTCCTGAGAGGTACAATCTGCTGTTGCATTTCCGTTTACGTCTACCCATTTAACGCCTTCGCGGAGGTGGAATGTCCAGATCAATCCGCCATCGTCTGTTCCCCAATCTTCAGCAATACATGGAGCCAGCTTGCCGTAAGAATCAACTTCCAGCAGGCCATCTACCGGTTGGTCAGGTTTTCTCCGTCCTCTGCTCTCTGGCTGTAGAGCACATTGAAGGTTTCAAGCTCCCTGGTTGCAAGCTTCGAAATAACCAGGTCTTTGATTTCATTTTCTGAGGATTCTTCTGTGCTTTCTTCTGTTCCAGCATCTGCACTGCTGTCGTCGACAGTTTCAGAGGATGTTGTACCAGAGCAGCCACTGAGCAACAAGGAACCAACTAAAAGTGCTGCCAGCAACCTCGACATTGTTTTTTTCATACTTTGTTTCCTCCTTCAGTTCTGAATTATGATAAAACAGATGCCGGCTTTGATCCCGTTTGGGATTGGGCAAATGTTTTAAATTAAGTTGCTTTTGCCCCTGTTTTTTATTTAATTGTAATAAAAAATATTTATTCAGTCAATAATATTTATAAAATTCGTCACTTTCCAACTTCTCCGCAATTAGTTTGTATGCAAATTATTCAAAAGCGTACCGTAATAATACATGAAAATTTTTCCACTAAAATGATACCAGAACAATACTTCATTTCTAGAAGTAGTAAAAACAGAGAATAGGAACATCAGATGATTATCTCGGAAGACATAAAAAAAGACAGGAGCTGCATGATGCAGCTCCTGTCTTTTTGAGAGAATTTGACAGAAAATGGTTAACTCAATTACTGATTCTGAGCATGTTCTTCTGCGATTGCCTGAATTTCTTCGGTGGTGTAACCGTTGACGTTGGTATCCCAGTTCTTCATCTTGTCGTTCTGGCAACCATACATTGCGTTCATCTTGCTGTATGGATCGATCTTGGTCAAGCACCAGGAAACGTTGTAGTACATTGGCATTGCCAGTACATTATCAATCAGGTAAGCTTCTGCTTTTGCAAATGCTGCAAGACGGGCATCCTGATCGTCAGAAATTGCGTTAGCAGCTTCCATCAGAGCGGTGTACTCTCTGTAAGCATCGAACAGAGCTTTGTTGTCTTCTGTCTCGGTCATATTGTTGATGTTGGAGTAGTCTGCAGAGTATAAAGCGTTGTCATAGCCGTATGCTTCCTGAACCAGGTAGTTCTGTGGATCACCGAAGTCTGCGCCCCAACCGTTGATGGTGATGGACTGCAGGTGTGGTGTGTAAACTTCCTTAGTAGCGCTGGATACGTAGGTCTTGATGTTCAGTTTGACATAGTCATCGCCAAGGCTATCAGAGAAGCACTGTGCCAGTACGTTTGCGCTATCCAGAGAGGTCTGGTTAGATGCAGAGATGTAGTAATCTACTTCGACTGGGAAGGTAACACCTGCCGCGGTCAGCTCTTCAATCGCCTGCTGTTTGTATTCTTCTGCTTTTGTTGCATCCAGACGGGTCATTGTCTCGCCATTTTCTTCCGGCAGACCAAGTTCCTGGCGAACCAGCTCGGTGTAATCGGTACCGTCGGTGGTGTAGATCAGGCCCTTCATGCAGTAGTATTCGTTTTCACAGCTCATTGGGTTGATTGGGTTGGTTCTCTTGTAGTACTCGGTGAGGTCAAGGCCATAGTACCAGGATTTACGGAATGCAAGGTTAGCAATCGCTGTGTTCCAGTTGGTATCTGGTGTGCCATCTTCTTTGTTCTTATCAAAGTTGATGTGCATCTGATAAGAATATTTCTGAGCTGGCAGCTCTACCAGGTAATCATAGTATTCATGATCGGTGTTGTTATGGATGGTAGTCAGGTTGCTTTCGGTCAGGTCGACGTAGTCAATTTCGCCGGACTGATACAGCTGGTAAGCAACATCGTTGGACTCTACCATCTTGATGGTTACAGTATCAAAGCGGGTGCATTCGGTATCCCAGTAGCTTTCGTTCTTGGTGAATACCTTTTCGTTGCCCTGGATGTAAGAGGTCATCAGGTAGCAGCCGTTGTACCAATATGTTTCGTTGTCCATTGCTTTGACGCCATCTACGCCCAGCTCATCAACCATACCCTGTGCCATTGGGTACATACCAGCCCAGGTTGCAAAGGTGTCGAAGTATGGTTTCTGTCCGTTACAGGTATAAACGATGGTATTTGCATCAGGAGTTTTGATGCCAACCATTTCCTGGAACTTGGAGTTATCATCTGCAGTCAGTGCGTATGCTTCTTCCTTGGACAGGCTCTTGGTGTACTCATAGTATTCCTCTGCGCCCTCGATCATTTCGATTGGCTGGGAAGTATGAGAAGATTCATTCTTGTGGTAGTTCAGTACCCACTCCATACCGGTTGCAAAGTCGTAGGAGGTGACATCAGCTTTTTCGTTGCCGTTGACATCTACCCATTTAACGCCTTCACGAATATGGAAGGTCCAGGTATGACCGTCATCCTCTGTTCCCCACTCATCTGCGATTGCTGGAACAACGCGTCCGTAGGTATCAACTTCCAGCAGGGCGTCGATCATATTGGTCAGGTTTTCAAAATCGCTGAAGCTCTGGCTGTACAGAATATTGAAGGTTTCCAACTCTCTGGTAGCCAGTTTTGCAATGACAGGGTCGGAAATTGCATTTTCCGAAGAAGCACTGGTTTCGCCGGATTCTTCTGTGGTTGTCTCCTGAGACGATCCTTCTTCCGAAGTGCTGCCGCTTGTGGAACCAGAGCATCCGCTGAGAGTCAGGACGCCTGCCAACATAAGCGCAAGCAGCTTAGACATCTGTTTTTTCATATCTGTTCCTCCTTCAAACTTTTCATTTCTCTCCTAACAAGAAAAACAAAATTTATAGCAAAATCTATCTTTATTGATTTTCAGACAGATTTACCATTACCATTTTACGTATAAAATTAAGAAACGATGCATTGTATAACGTTTACTTTAATTTTCTATATCATAGCAAAAAGCACTTTTAATGTCAATAATCACCAGAAATTTTGTATTATTCTTTCTAATTTCAGCTGTTTTTTCTTGTTATATTGCTGATTTGTGTCTTATTTATGCCTAAACTTTTTCAAGAAAATTCTATTTTCATACATCATGTTACATACTTTTTCGCTTTATTTTGTTAAACTTTAGCTTTGTTTTCTATTTAACAGGCAGCATATACTTTACTTTTCTACCTTTTTATTCGATTTCTGCACATAAAAAAAGCCGACCCGAAGGTCGGCTTTTTTTATCAGAGATTCTGTTGTTGCTTACGGTTTACTGGAAAGACTCAGTGTAAGCTGTGATCTTTTCAGTTACGCCTTTTTCTTCAGAGGTGTAGCCGTCAGCATTGGTAGCCCAGTTCTTCATCTTGTCGTTGACAGAACCGAACATAGCCATGATCTTGCTGTCGTTGTCGATCTTGGTCAGAGACCAGCCGACAGAGTAGTTCATAGGCATTACCAGAACATGCTCGAGCATATAAGCCTCAGCTTTCGCATATGCCGCATAACGTGCATCCAGATCGTCAGTGATAGCGTCAGCAGCAGCTACCATTTCGCTGTACTCTTTGTATGTAGCCAGCAGATCTTTGTTCCACTCTGTTTCTTCAGTTAAATCATTGATATAAGAGTAGTTAGCAGAGTAGTAAGCGTTGTCGTTGCCGTAAACTTCCTGGCCCAGGTAGTTCTGTGGGTCACCGTAGTCAGCGCCCCAGCCATTGAGTGCGAAGGAGTGCAGATGTGGTGCAAATACTTCCTGACGGCTGCTCTTGATGTAGGTGTTGATGCTCAGAGTAACGAAGTCGTCACCCAGGCTGTCGGAGAAGCACTGTGCAAGAACGGTTGCGGAGTCCAGACCGGTCTGGCTGCCGCCCATGATCCAGTGGTCAGCTTCAACTGGGAAGGTAACGCCCTGAGCGCTCAGTTCTTCCATAGCCTGCTGTTTGTACTGTTCAAATTTTTCAGCGTCAAGTCTGATTGGGGTTTCGCCATTTTCAGCTGGCAGGCCCAGTTCCTGTCTTACCAGTTCAACATAGTCAGTACCATCGCTGGTGTAGCACAGACCCTTCATGGTGTAGAAGTTGTTTTCACAAGCCATTGGGTCGATTGCGTTGGTTCTCTTCCAGTAGTTGGTCAGGTCAAGGCCGTAGTACCAAGCTTTACGGAATGCTTCGTTAGCGATAGCTTTGTTCCAGTTTTCGTCAGCGGTACCGTCGTCATTCATCTTATTGTAGTTGAAGTGGAACTGATAAGAGAATTTGGAAGGAGTTGCTGGAACCAGATAATCATAGAATTTGTGGTTAGGATCTTTTGCGATGGTGGTCAGGTTTGCTTCGGATGGAGCGATAGCATCGATCTCGCCGGATTCAAACAACTGATAACCAACGTCGGTAGATTCGATCATCTTAAAGGTTACAGTGTTGAAGAGCTTGCACTCGGTATCCCAGTAAAGTGGGTTCTTGGTGAAGATCTTTTCGTTACCCTGCAGGTAAGAAGTCATGGTGTAGCAGCCATTGTACCACATATTTTCGTTGTTCATAGCTTTGAAGCCGTCAACGCCCAGTTCGTCGATCAGGGTCTGTGGTGCTGGATACAGACATACATAAGCGCCCAGAGAATCGAAGTATGGTTTCTGAGTGATGCAGTGGTAAACTACAGTGTAGTCATCTGGAGTTTCCAGGCCAACCATCTCGCGGAATTTGGAGCCTTCAGCAGCGTTGAGCGCGTAAGCTTCTTCCTTGGTCAGGCTCTTTGTGTACTCATAGTACTCCTTAGCGCCTTTGATCATTTCCAGAGGCATGGAGGTGTTGTTGGAATCGTTCTTGTGGAAGTTCAGCACCCACTCCAGACCAGTTGCAAAGTCCTGAGCGTTACAATCTGCCATCTCTTCGCCGTTCATATTGACCCATTTAACGCCTTCACGGATATTGAAGGTCCAGGTCAGACCTCCGTCTTCGGTACCCCACTTCTCAGCGATTGCTGGAACCAGTTTACCTTCATGGTCAGCTTCCAGCAGACCATCAACCAGGTTGGTCAGGTTTTCAAAGTCCTCTGCTCTCTGGCTGTACAGCCAGTTGAAAGTTTCGAGCTCACGGCTTGAAATAATACCGAGAACCGGATCAGTGATTTCATTTGCACTTGCTTCTCCAGAAGCGTCGCCGCCCTCATTGCCAGAGCCACTATTGGTGCCGCCGCAGCCGGTCAGAACCAGAACAGCAGTCAGAGCCAATGCGAGCAGTTTCGATACTGTCTTTTTCATAAACTTCCTCCTTGCTACTTGTTGTTACGCACAATCAAGTATCTTTCTGCCTTATTATTTTTTTAGAATGTATCGCCAGGCAGATGAAAAAGCCACACATTCTTCATTGCATTTACTAGAATACCATAGTGTTTATACTTTGTCAATATAATATATAGTCTTTTTTTACAAAAATTTGCCTGATTGGCCTGTCTTTTTGTATTATAGACACAATTTTCATTTTCACATGCTTTTCATCTCGATTATTTTAGCCCAAAAATAAAAACCGGTCAAAAAGACCGGTTTTTATTTACTAACATAAAATTATTTATTTTGCGTCATGCTCTGCCGCAATCGCTGCCATTTCCTCAGCGGTGTAACCATTGACGTTGGTCTCCCAGTTCTTCATTTTTTCGTTCTGGATACCGAACATCGCTTTCATCTTGCTGTATGGATTGATCTTGGTCAGACACCAGCCGACGTTGTAGTAGTTTGGAATTGTCAGTGCATGCTGAATCATGTAAGCCTCTGCCTCGGCATAAGCCTGATAACGAGCATCCAGGTCATCACAGATCTGGTTTGCAGCATCTACCATCGAGCTGAACTCTTTGTAGGTATCGAGCAGCGCCTTGTTGTTTTCATCCTCTACCAGATCATTGACGTTGGAAAGTTTTCTGGTGTAGTATGCGCTGTCGTTGCCGTAAGTTTCCTGACCGACGTAGTTCTGCGGATCACCGTAGTCTGCGTTCCAGCCGGAAATGTTGATCGACTGCAGTTTTGGCTCATAGACTTCCTTGCTTGCGCTGGAAACGTAGGTCTTGATGTTGAGTGTTACAAAGTCATCGCCCAGGCTGTCGGAGAATACCTGTTTGAGAACGGTTGCACTGTCGAGTGCAGTCTGGTTGGAAGCTGCAATATAGTAGTCAACTTCAACCGGGAAGGTAACGCCTGCTGCGGTCAATTCTTCGATTGCCTGCTGTTTGTACTGTTCTGCCTTCTCAGCATCCAGTCTGACTGGGGTCTCGCCGTTTTCTTCCGGCAGACCAAGCTCTGCTCTTACCAGCTCGGTGTAGTCTGTTCCATCCGAAGTATAGAGCAGACCAGGCATCGAATAGAAGTTATTTTCACAGCTCATCGGGTTGACTGCATTGGTTCTGCTGAAGTATGGAGTCAGATCCAGGCCATAGTACCATGCAAGGCGGAATGCCTCGTTTGCAACAGCGGTATTCCAGTTGGTATCGACCGAGCCGTCCTCGGTTCTCTTATCATAGTTAAAGTGGAACTGATAAGAACGGAAGTCGTTTGGCCATTCGATCATCTGATCGTGGTAATCGTTGTTTTCGTCGCCGCTGATGGTCTTGACGTTGCTTTCGGTCAGGGAAACGTAGTCAACCTCACCGGTCTGATACAGCTGGAAGGCAACATCGTTGGATTCTACCATCTTGATGCTAACGGTATTGAACAGTTTTGCATCGGTATCCCAGTACAGCGGGTTCTTGGTGAATACTTTTTCGTTGCCCTGGATATAGGAGGTCATGGTGTAGCAGCCGTTGTACCACATATTGGTGTTATCCATCGAACGGATACCGTCAACGCCCAGCTCATCAACCAAGCCCTGTGCCATTGGATAGAGGCAGGCATACGCTGCAACGGTATCAAAATATGGTTTCGCTTCGGTGCAGTGATAAATCAGAGTGTAATCGTCCGGCGTTTCCAGACCTACCATTTCACGGAATTTAGAACCCTCTCCGGCGGTCAGCGCATTCGCTTCCTCGGCAGACAGGCTCTTGGTATATTCATAGTACTCGGAAGCGCCCTCAATCATTTCCATTGGCATCGAAGTATTTGCCGAGTCATTTTTATGGTAGTTGAGTACCCACTCAAGACCGGTTGCAAAATCCTGCGCGTTGCAATCAGCCATCTCTTCCCCGTTCATATTGACCCATTTCACGCCTTCACGGATATGGAAGGTCCAGGTCAGTCCACCATCTTCGGTGCCCCATTCCTCAGCAATAGCAGGCGCAAGCGAGCCATAACTGTCTACCTCCAACAGACCGTCGACCAGGTTGGTCAGGTACTGGAAATCCGCCGATGTTTCTGAATTGAGCAGGTTAAAAGTTGCCAGCTCGGAAGTTGCCAGCTTTGGAATAACCAGGTCGGTAATCTCATCTGCGCTGCTTTCTTCTTCGGCTTCTTCTGTCTCAGCAGAAGCATTCTCCTGTTTGTCGGTGGAGTTGCTTTCGCTTTCTGTCGTTGTGCCTGTACCGCCGCAGCCGCTCAGCACAAGAGCTGCTGTCAAAGCAAGCGCAAGCATTCTGGACAATGATTTCTTCATTACGAATCCTCCTTCGAACTATGTTCAGTTCTGTGCATCCATCTTTCATAATGGACGTTCACACACAGTGAATGATTTTCGCCCGTAATATGTGCGGCAATCACTTTACTCGCTTATGATAACAGAACATAATCCACCTGTCAAGAACAGAAGTTTATATTTTAGCACACTAAACAATTTTATTTTATATATACAATTAAATTGCACAATTATCCTCAGATATTCACAAAAATGAGAAAAAATACCGCTCATACGGCTTCACTACATCTTCACTTTATATTGATAAAATCATCTTCTTGCTTTTTAATAAATCTAAGTATATACTTTATAATTGTGTCTATTTTGTGTCGGAGTATCTCTTTCACTTTATTTTAATACCAATTCTGATTTTTACTTGCAGAGAAACTTTTCCATCTTTTCTATTATTATATGAGAATTGATGTACAAACCTTCCCCAAAGCAAAGTTTCCCCTGTTTTTCTTTCTCCTTTCCGCTTCTTTCTTTGAAAAAATATACACTACCATTTTTGCTTTCAAAAAGCTTCCGACTAACTATTTTTCATAATATTGCCAATAATTTCGGGCAATTTGTCTCTTTTTTTGTAGGAAACATTGCTTGTAAAGCAGAAACAAGGGATGTATAATAATGCAAAAAGGAGGGCAAAAAATGAAAACTTATGTATTTGATCATTACTATACATATCCTGAGCTGACGCAGACACTGCAGCAGCTGATGCAGGACTATCCTGATTTGATTCAGGTTGAGTCCATCTGCACCACTCCCGATCAGCACGAAGTATGGGCCGCTACGATCACCAACTTTGCCACCGGTGATCCTCTCAAAAAGCCTGCCTACTACGCGGACGGCAACCATCATGCCGGTGAGGTAACCGGTTCGATGGCTGCGCTGGGACTGATCGTCAAACTGGTTCAGGGATATGGCAATCAGGAAAATATCACCACTCTGCTCGACCACTCGACGGTTTATGTCATCCCGCGTATCAGTCCCGATGGTGCAGAGCTGATTCTGACCACACCGGAACAGTTCCGTTCGGTCAATCGTCCTTACCCTTATGATGAAATGACACCTGGACTGCATCCAAAAGATATGGATGGCGACGGTGTCATCCGCATGATGCGCGTCAAAGATGCAAACGGCGTCTGGAAACCAATGGACAAAGACCCGCGTATTTTGGTAAAACGTTCTCCGTCCGACTTCGGCGGCACCTATTATAATCTCTATCCAGAGGGCGAAATCCTTGGTTATGACGGTCTGCACATCCAGCCAGGCGAGGGCAAGTGGAATCTGGACTTCAACCGAAACTATCCGCTGGGATGGTTTCCGGAGTCTCGTCAGCCAGGTGCCGGCGCTTACCCGCTGAGCAATCCGGAAAACAAGGCTGTGGCAGAGTTTGTACTCTCCCATCCTAACATCTGCTGCGGCGTCACCTTCCACACCTCGGGCGGCTGCTACATCTATCCACCTGGCACAAAACCGGAAGCACAGGCAGACAGCCGTGACATGCGGATGTTCAAGGAAATCGGCGCCATGGCAACCGAAGAAACCGGCTACGGCTGCTTCAACATCTTCGATGCTTTTCTGACCGATACTGTCAACTACTCCTCCGGCGCCTTTGACGACTGGATGTATCAGTGCCAGGGCATCCCGACTTATACCGCTGAACTGTGGGATCTGGCGATCCGCGCCGGTGTTCCTGACGTTTATCCGCGCACTAAACCAGTTTCCGATCAGCAGCAGGCTGAAAATATCTATCTGTGCTATCAGTGGCTGGATGCCAACGCACAGAACAACCCTGTTCCTGCCATTCTTCCGTGGACCGAGTTTGAGCATCCGCAGCTCGGAACGGTCGAGATCGGCGGTCTGGACTTCAAATTCACCTGGCAGAACTGTCCTGTTGGATATTTGGAGCAGGAGGTGGAGAAGAACGTCAACTTCTGCCTGAGAATGGCCGCTACCCTGCCACACCTTCAGATCGAATCGTTTACCGCTGAAAAGCAGGCAGAGGGCGTTTACCAGATCACTGCCGTTGTCCGCAACGCCGGTTATCTGCCGACCTTTGTCTGCAACGAAGCAAAGACACTGCGGGTAGATCATCCTCTGAAGGCAAAACTGACCCTGGACGGAACCATCCTCACCGACACTCCCGAGGAAATCGGACATCTGGAAGGCTTCAGTGGTGTCAAGAACTACAAGCTGAACAACAATTCCTATGGATACAGCAATGTGAAAGCATACTACCAGCCGGAATATCTGAAGAAACTCAGCTGGATGGTTGCTGCTCCTGCCGGTACATCGGTCAGCCTCTGGGTAGGCAACGATAAGAGCGGATCTATAAGCGCTTCGATTACACTGTAACAACATCACCTGTATCATAGCAACAAAAAAGCTCACACGTTTTTGAACGTGTGAGCTTTTTTTGTTGCTATTGATTCGCCTCATGTTCTGCAGCGATCTTTTCCATTTCTTCGGTAGTATATCCTTCAGCATTGGTTTCCCAGTTTTTCATCTTCTCATTCTGGCAACCAAACATCGCCTTCATCTTGCTATACGGGTTGATTTTGGTCAGAACCCAACCAATATTATAGTAAGCTGGCATTGTTAATACGTGCTGAATCATATAAGCTTCTGCTTTCGCATAAGCCTCCAGTCGTGCATCCATATCATCGTGGATTGCATCGGCCGCTTCTACCAAACTCGTGTACTCTTTATAAGTATCCAACAGGTCTTTTGTTTTTTCGTTTTCTTCTACATCGTTGATATTAGAAACTGTTTTTGTGTAATATGCAGTATCATTTCCGTAAGTTTCCTGTCCAAGGTAATTTTGAGGATCGCCATAGTCTGCACCCCAACCGGAAATATTGATTGACTGCAGTTTCGGATTATAAACTTCCTGCGATGCACTGGAAACATATGTCTTAATATTCATCTGGACGAAATCGTCTCCCAAGCTATCCGAAATTGCCTGTTTCAAAACATTGGCACTGTCTAAGGCTGCCTGATTGCTGGCAGCGATATAATGATCTACCATTACTGGGAAAGTTACGCCTAAATCTGTTAATTCCTTGATTGCCTGCTGTTTATATTGAGCAAGTTTATCTGCATCCAATCTGGCAGGAGTCTCTCCATTTGCTTCTGGCAGACCCAATTCTTTTCTTATCAACTCTGTATAATCTGTTCCATCCGAGGTGTAAATCAATCCCTTCATGGAATAGAAATTGTTTTCGCAGCTCATCGGGTTGACTGCATTAGTTCTGCTGAAATAAGGTGTAAGATCAAGTCCATAATACCAGCAAAGTCGAAATGCTTCATTTGCAATCGCTGTATTCCAGTTTTCATCCGGAGTTCCATCTTCATTACGTTTATCATAATTAAAATGGAATTGGTAAGAACGGAAATCAGTCGGCCATTCAATCATCTGATTGTGGTATGTATTATTTTCATCACCATTGATCGTATTGACATTGCTCTCTGTCAATGAAACATAATCCAGTTCTCCCGATTGATACATCTGAAATGCAATATCGTTGGATTCCACCATTTTAATGGTAACAGTATTAAATCTCTTACAATCCTGATCCCAATATTTTGGGTTCTTGGTGAATACCTTTTCATTGCCTGGTACAAATGTTGTCATAAGATAGCAACCATTGTACCACATATTCTCATTGTTCATGCTTTTAACGCCATCAACACCCAGTTCATCTACCATTGCCTGAGAAAGTGGGTACATACCAGCCCAGATTGCAACAGTATCAAAATAGGTTTTTTCAGCGACACAACGATAGGTAATGGTATGTTCATCAGGTGTAGAAATTCCAACCATTTCCTGGAATTTAGAGCCTTCTCCGGCTGTTAATGCATAAGCTTCTTCCTGTGTCAGTGTCTTGGTATACTCATAATATTCCTTCGCACCATCAATCAATTCCATTGGCTGCGAAGTATGGGCTGATTCATTCTTATAGAAGTTCAGCACCCATTCCATACCAGTTGCAAAATCATAGGATGTGCAATCTGCTTTTTCATTTCCGTCAACGTCTACCCATTTTACTCCATCCCGGATCTTAAAAGTCCAACTCAAACCGTTGTCCTCTGTTCCCCAATCTTCTGCAATTGCCGGTACCAGCCTGCCATAAGAGTCAGCCTCCAGCAGGGCATCCCACATATTGGTCAAAAATTGTGTCTCCGCAGATAATTCCGAGTAAAGAATGTTAAATGTAGATAATTCCGATGTCGCTATTTTAGGAATGACCAAATCTTCAATTTCATTGAGATTTTCCTGTTCATCTACATCTGCTGTTGTCTGCGACGAGTCGCTTTGTTTCTCACCGGATGCAGTAGAACAACCACTCAACATCAAAGAACTTACCAACAATAAAGCTACCAACCTCCGAAACATTTTTTTCATTGCTCTTCCTCCTCACAAAATCTTTGATTTTTTAATTTTTTGTTCTTTAAAAATATTGTGGTTACTTTACTTACTTTAGGATAGCAAAAGAGGAATTAGTTGTCAATATATACAGTTAATATTCATTATTTAAACCAAAAACTGATTTAAAATCCTAATTAAAATGACAACTCCTTTTTTCTCCATCAATATCTATCTGTTTTAAAATAGCTTATTTAATAATAATAATAAAGTATTTGCTTTATTTTAAATAGAAAATAAAAGCAGGTCTACACCTGCTCTATTTTTAAATCTGTTTGAGAATAAACACCGGAATCGGAGGATTATTGGGACGGTTTGCAAACTCGGTAATCAGCACCGTGTACTGTTTGCTGTCGATGGTGCGGAAATACTCCATCAGTGCATCCTTTTCCTCAAAGCCGCTGTCTCCTCCATAGTAGACACACAGGCTCATCAGTCCACCTGGTTTGAGCAGCTTCAAGCCTTTTTCGATGGCAGGAATGCTGGTCGCCGGTGTAGTGAAGATGCTGTGATCTCCTCCTGGCAGATAGCCAAAATTAAAGGTGATGCAATCTACGCTCTCCGGCTGGGCATACTGATCCATATTGCTGTGGCTGTCCAGAATAACCTGAGCTATCTGCGCATAGCCTTGCTCCTGAAGCAGCTCGCGGGTGGAATCCACCGCCTGCTGCTGAATATCAAAGGCGATCACTCTGCCGCTCTCTCCCACCAGACTGCACAAAAAGGCGGTATCATGGCCTCGGCCTGCCGTGGCGTCGATACAGAAATCTCCCGCTTTCACCTTTTCTTCGATAATTTTATGGGCAACTCCCAGTGTGTTCAGCTTCACGTTTGTCGCTCTCCTTTTACTGACAAATTTATATTGTCTACATTATATCAGATTTCTTTTTCTCCTACAATTCTCTCCGGATTTTATTTCTGCTGACGATTTCACTCTTCATTTTTGTACCTGATAACTAATTTTGAAGCTTTCGGAGGATATTTCTCCATCTTCTCTGCCCCCAAATTTATTTTGTTTCTCCAAAAGGTGTATTGATTTTTGTGTAAATTGTGTATTTGTGTTAACTTTAACAATTATTTTTATGCTTGTTAAACAAATAACTTCATTGACAAAACCATTTCTCCATCCTATAATGAACTTGTCAAGTGAATCATTCGGATGAAGAAACCGAGAGATACCACCCGAAAGAGTGGAGCCAACGGGGAAAACACGCAAAATCTCTCTGGCAAAAGAATCGGTTTTGGACGAAACTTTGTAAAGCCGCAATTGCGGCACCAGGTATGCAACCTCAGGCAGGTCTTTGAGCAGAAACCGCCCGAGGGAATCTTACAAGGTCTTATTTAGCAGAGGCGTGGAGGTAAGGATACTTCTGTGCCTCTGCTTTCTTATACCCTGTTTTATTCTATCACTAAAAAAGGAGTGTTTTTTATGGAACTTAAAACGCCTTTATATGATGTTCATGTCGCTCTGGGTGGCAAGATCGTTCCCTTTGCCGGCTACCTGCTGCCGGTACAGTACCCAACTGGTGTCATCACCGAACACATGGCTGTCAGAGAAAAAGCCGGCCTGTTCGATGTTTCCCACATGGGTGAGATCGTCCTCTCCGGTCCGGATGCACTCAACAACGTCCAGATGCTGCTGACCAACAACTTCGACGATATGGAGGATGGTCAGGTTCGTTACAGCCCGATGTGCAACGACAAGGGCGGCGTTGTGGATGACCTCATCGTCTACCGCATCCGCAGCGACTGCTACATGATGGTTGTCAACGCTGCCAACCACGACAAAGACGCTGCATGGATCTCCTCTCACCTGACCGGCGACGTTCAGTTCGAGGACTACTCCGACCGCATTGCACAGGTTGCTCTTCAGGGCCCGCAGTCCGAAGCCATTCTGGAAAAGGTTTGTGCAAAGGAAAACATTCCTCCAAAATATTACACCTACACCAAGGATGTCGAGGTTGCAGGCTGCCGCAGCATCGTTTCCCGTACCGGTTACACCGGTGAGGACGGCTTCGAAGTTTACTGTGCAAAGGAAGATGCCGTCAAGGTTTGGAACGCACTGCTGGAAGCAGGCAAGGAAAATGGCCTGATCCCATGCGGACTGGGCGCAAGAGATACCCTGCGTCTGGAAGCAGGCATGCCGCTGTACGGACATGAGATGAACGACGAAATCACTCCAAAGCAGACCGGCCTTGGTATCTTCGTCAAGATGGATAAGCAAGACTTCATCGGCAAGAAAGCGATGGAGGAAATGGGAACTCCAACCGTTAAACGCTGCGGCCTGAAGATCACCGGTCGAGGCATCGCCCGTGAAAACTGCCCTGTTTATGTCGGCGACCGTCAGATCGGCCACACCACCTCCGGTACCCATTGTCCATACCTGGGCGGTGCTTATGCAATGGCCATCGTCGAAAAAGAGCCTGCTCCGCTGGGCAGCACCGTTGAGGTAGAGGTTCGCGGCAAACGCATCCCTGCCGAAGTTGTCAAAGTACAGTTCTACAAACGCTAAGCAAAAAGCATCTCTGCTTTTTTAAACGATACTAAACTACAAGATCATCTGATTCATACTGATTAAGGAGGACTTTTACTATGAGCAATCCAACCAATCTTCTTTACGCAAAATCTCACGAATGGGTACAGGATATGGGCGACGGCACCTACCGCATCGGTCTGACCGACTATGCACAGAAAGAGCTGGGTGACCTGGTATTCGTCAACCTCCCACAGGAAGGCGACGAAGTAGAAGTTGGCGCTGCCTTTGGCGACGTTGAATCGGTAAAAGCTGTTTCGGATGTATACAGCCCTGTTTCCGGCGTTGTCTGCGCTATCAACGAAGAGCTGCTCGACCATCCTGAAATGATCAACCAGGACGCTTATGGCGCATGGATGATCCAGGTCAACGAAGTTTCCGACAAAGAAGAACTGCTGTCCGCTGAAAGCTACGAGGCATTTTTGAGCGAGGAGGCATAATATGGGCTCTTACATTCCTTCCACTGTCAAAGAGCGGCAGGAAATGCTGGAGTCAATCGGACTGTCGTCCATTGACCAGCTGTTTTCCCACATTCCCGAGGAGCTGAAACTCGATCGGGAACTGGATCTTCCTTCCGGCAAGTCCGAGATGGAGGTCAGCCGCGTCATGAACAACATCGCTTCCCACAGCGTTGTATTCGACTCGATCTTCCGCGGCGCCGGCGCTTACGATCATTACATTCCTTCGATCGTTAAAAGCGTCACCGGCAAAGAGGAATTTGTCACTGCATACACTCCCTATCAGGCTGAAATCAGTCAGGGCGTTCTGCAGTCGATCTTTGAATATCAGACCATGATCTGCGAGCTGACCGGCATGGATGTTTCCAATGCTTCGGTCTACGACGGTGCTACCGCCGCTGCAGAAGCGGTCAATATGTGCTGCGAGCGCAGCCGTCAGGTTGTTTTCTGCTCGGAAGCTGCTCATCCTGACAACATCCGTGTCATCAAAACCTACTGCTGGGCTTCCGGTCATCAGCTGGTAATGGTTCCTGTCAAGGACGGCAAGACCGATCTTTCCCAGATTGCCGGACAGCTGGACAAAAAGACCGGCGCCTGCCTGTACATCCAGAGCCCGAACTTCTTCGGACAGATTGAGGATGTCCAGCAGGCTGCCGAACTGATCCACTCGGTCGGCGCAAAACTGATCTGCGCCTGCAACCCGATCGCACTGGGTCTGCTCAAGACTCCTGCGGAACAGGGTGCAGACATCGCCGTCGGCGAAGGCCAGCCGCTGGGCATGCCGCTCTCCTTTGGCGGTCCATACCTCGGCTTTATGGCAACCACCTCGGCTATGATGCGTAAGCTGCCAGGCCGCATCGTCGGTCAGACCACCGACGTTGACGGCAAACGCGCCTTTGTTCTGACTCTGCAGGCCAGAGAGCAGCACATCCGCCGCGAAAAAGCTTCCAGCAACATCTGCTCCAACCAGGCACTCTGTGCAATGACTGCTTCGGTTTATCTGGCAGCCGTTGGTCCGGACGGACTCAGACAGGCCGCCTGCAGCTGCTACCAGAAGGCACACTATCTGGCAGAACAGCTCAGCCAGATCGAAGGCGTATCGCTGCGCTACACCGGCAGCTTCTTCCATGAATTTGTCACCGACCAGCCGGATGCAGCCAAAGTGCTGGATGCTCTGCAGAAAGAGGGCATCCTCGGCGGTCTGCCTCTGGAAGATGGCGGTATCCTCTGGTGTGCAACCGAAAAGAACACCAAAGAGGACATCGACCGCGTTGTCGAAATCGTCAGAAAGGAGCTGATGTAATGCAACTGTTATTTGAACGCAGTCATAGCGGCAGAAAATGCACCATCCTGCCGGAATGTGACGTCTCTTATCAACTGCCGGATGCATCCCTTTGTCGGGCACAGGCTCCTCACCTGCCGCAGCTGAGCGAAAATGAGATCAGCCGACACTACACTGAACTTGCTAAGCAGACCCACGGCGTCAACGACGGCTTCTATCCGCTGGGCTCCTGCACTATGAAATACAATCCAAAGATTAACGACGAGATGGCTGCACTGCCAGGCTTTGCAAAGATCCATCCGCTCCAGCCGGAAGAAACCGCCCAGGGATGCCTGGAGGCTCTGTATCTGGCTGACCGCTACTTTGCCGAAATCACCGGCATGGATGCCATGACCTTCCAGCCGGCAGCAGGCGCTCACGGTGAGCTGACCGGTCTGATGCTCATCAAAGCCTACCATGAGTCGCGCGGCGACTTTGAACGTAAAAAGATTCTGGTTCCAGACTCGGCGCACGGTACCAACCCTGCCTCCGCTTCGATGGCTGGATTCCAGGTTGTCAGCATTCCTTCGCTGCCAAACGGCTGCGTCGATACCGAAGCGCTGCGCCAGGCTGCCGATGAACACACCGCCGGCCTGATGCTCACTAACCCGAACACCGTCGGTCTGTTCGACCTGAACATCTCCGAGATCACCAGCATTGTTCACAACGCCGGCGGTCTGTGCTACTACGACGGTGCAAACCTCAACGCCATCATGGGCATTGTTCGCCCAGGCGACATGGGCTTTGATGTGGTTCATCTGAACCTGCACAAAACCTTCTCCACTCCGCACGGAGGCGGCGGTCCTGGTTCCGGCGCTGTTGGATGCAAGGAGATGCTCAAACCCTTCCTGCCTTCTCCGGTAGTGACTAAGGATGAAAACGGCTACCATCTCTGCCGTTGCAATCCGCAGTCGATCGGTGCAGTCAAAGAGTTCTACGGCAACTTCCTGGTTGTCATCCGTGCGCTGACCTATGTGCTGACGCTGGGCAAAGAGGGCATTCCGGAGGCTTCCTCCAATGCCGTGCTCAACTGCAACTACATGATGTCCCACCTCAAGGATATCTACGAGATGGCATTCGATACCGGCTGCATGCACGAGTTTGTCATGACGCTGGAAAATCTGAAGAAGGAAAAGGACGTTTCCGCAATGGATGTTGCCAAAGCGCTGCTTGACAACGGCATCCATCCGCCGACAATGTACTTCCCTCTGATCGTCCACGAAGCACTGATGGTAGAGCCGACCGAGACCGAACCTCGCGAGGTGCTCGACCACGCCATCGAAGTATTCCGCAACATCTACGAGATGGCACAGACCGAACCGGAAAAGCTGCATGAAATGCCGCTGCACACTCCTGTTCGCCGTCTGGATGAAGTTGGCGCAGCAAGAAATCCACATCTGCGCTTTGAATTTTAAGTTTAAACTGTAACTACGGAGGTATTTCCCGATGATTGAACACCTGTCCTATGTGATTGGCAAATCGAAAAACCCTTATCTCAATCTTTCCATCGAGGAGTACCTCCTGGATACGGTGCGCCCAGGCCAGCTGATCCTGTATCTGTGGCAGAATGAACGCACCGTTGTCATCGGAAAAAATCAAAACGCCTGGAAAGAATGTCGTTTCCAGCAGCTCGAAGCCGACGGCGGGCATCTGGCCCGCCGTCTTTCGGGAGGCGGAGCGGTCTTTCATGACCTGGGCAATCTCAATTTTACCTTCCTGGTCTCCACCAAAGACTATGACCTTTCGCGTCAGATGTCCGTCATCCTCAAGGCAGTCCGAATCCTTGGCATCGACGCAGAAAAAACCGGACGCAACGACATCACCGTCGACGGAAAGAAATTTTCCGGCAATGCCTTCTGTCAGAAGGGAGAAAACTCCTATCACCACGGCACCTTGATGCTGCGGGTGAACAAGGAGCAGGTGGCACAGTACCTCAACGTTTCGGAAAAGAAGCTTCGCTCCAAAGGCGTTGCCTCGGTTTCCTCCCGCGTATGCAACCTGTGCGACTTTGTTCCCGACCTGACCGTCGAGCAGATGCAGCAGCAGCTTTTGCAGGCATTGGGCGAGGTGTACGGACACACGCCGGTGGCTCTGCGGGACGAGGATATCGACCACAAAAAGGTGATGGCGATGTACGAGCGCAATGCCTCCTGGGAATGGAAGTTCGGCAGAAAGCTGGCTTTCACCTGGGAAGCCGATGAACGCTTTGACTGGGGCGAGGTACAGCTGCAATTACAGGTTGACCAAGGAATGATCCAGGATGCTATCCTCTACTCCGACGCGCTGGATGCGCCGCTGATCGGCTCGGTGTCCGCTCATCTGACCGGATGCCGCATGGAACCAAAGGCGGTACAGCAGCGTCTTTTGCAAATCGACCACACCGAAGAACAACGTCAGATTCTGCTGGACATCGCCAGCCTGACCATGCAAAAAAGTTAGATGAACCATCTTTTGTACTACATCTGCCGAGGGGGATTTTAACATGAAACAATATCAACTGATCGTTATCGGCGCCGGCCCTGGCGGATATGAAGCCGCCATCCGCGCCGCACAGCTGGGTCTGCACACCGCACTGATTGAACGCCGTCAGGTCGGCGGCACCTGCCTCAACCGCGGCTGCATTCCTACCAAAACAATGCTGCACTCTGCGCAGCTTTACAAAGAAACAGCTCACTTCGAACTGTTTGGACTTCACACCGAAAACACGAGCTTTGACTGGGCAAAGATCCACCAGCGCAAAAATGACGTCGTTTCCAAGCTGCGCAGTGGAATCGAACAGCTTATCAAAGCAAATAAGATAGATTTTTTCAATACATCCGCTTCCATTCTTTCCCCACATGAGGTACAATTAGAGCAAGGGGAAGAAACGACTCTTTATGGAGACAACATTCTGATTGCAACCGGCTCGGTGCCATCCCGCCCACCCATCCCGGGACTTGACCTGCCAGGGGTCGTCACCAGTGATGAGCTGCTGGATGATCCGTCCTATGCGCAGACCGACAGCCTGCCAAAGGAAATTTTGATCATCGGCGGCGGCGTCATCGGCGTTGAGTTTGCAAGTGTGTTCTCCTCCTTTGGATGCAAAGTTACCATCGTGGAAGCGCTTGATCGTATCCTTTCCACCATGGACCGCGAGATCTCTCAGAATCTCAGCATGATTCTGAAAAAACGCGGCGTCGAAATCCATACTGGCGCCATGGTCGAAAGACTGGAGCAATCCGACGGCAAACTGGTCTGCCACTTCACCGAAAAGGAAAAGCCGCAGCAGATTTCCTCTCAGCAGATTCTGGTTGCGATTGGCCGCCGCGCCAACACTCAGGGGCTGTTCGGCAACGACTTTTCGGTCGAGATGGAGCGCGGACATATTGTAACCGATGAATCCTTCCGCACCAGCGTCGATTCGATCTATGCCATCGGAGATGTTTCTGCCAAGATTCAGCTTGCCCACATGGCAAGCGCACAGGGAATCTGTGCAGCACACATCATTGCGGGAAAAGTCCCACCGATCAACCTGCAGGCTGTTCCTGGCTGTATCTACACCGATCCGGAGATCGCATCGGTAGGTCTGAGCGAGGACGAAGCCAAAAAGCAAGGTATTCCGGTGAAGAAAGGCAAATTCATCATGTCCGGAAATGGAAGATCCATCATCGACGAACAGGAGCGCGGCTTCATCAAGGTTCTGGCTCATCAGGATACCGATGTCATTCTGGGTGCACAGCTGATGTGTTCCCGCGCAACCGACATCGTTTCCGAGTTGTCTACCGCCATTGTCAATGGTCTGACCGTTGATCAGCTGGCCGCAGTCATCCGTCCGCACCCAACCTTCTGTGAGGGTGTCACCGAGGCAGTCGAAGATGTTCACGGCATGGCAATTCATCTTGCACCAAAGAAACGCTAAATTCGTTCCCCAAACTTTATGAGAGTACTGCTCTCATTGTTCTTTGCCGGACGGACTTTGCCGTCCGTCCGGTTATTTTTATCTTAAGTTTCAAGGAGGCTCATTCTATGGTAAACGAAATCATGAATTTCATCGCACAGTACGATCCTGAAGTCGGCAACGCTATCAAAGCAGAATATGCCCGTCAGAAACGCAACATCGAGCTGATTGCTTCTGAAAATATCGTTTCTGAAGCTGTCATGGCTGCAATGGGCACCGTACTGACCAACAAATATGCCGAAGGTTTCCCTGGCAAACGCTACTACGGCGGCTGCGAATGTGTTGACGTTGTCGAAAACATCGCTATCGAGCGTGCTAAGAAGCTGTTTGGCGCTGAACATGCCTGTGTACAGCCTCACTCGGGTGCAAGCGCAAACCTGGCAGTTTATTTTGCGCTGATCAAACCAGGCGACACCGTATTGGGCCTCAATCTTGCACACGGCGGTCACCTGACCCACGGCAGCCCTGTCAACCTGTCGGGCAGCTACTACAACTTTGTTCCATACAGCCTGGATGATACCGAGCACATCAACTATGACAAGGTTCGTGAACTGGCTCTGGAACACAAACCAAAACTGATCGTTGCCGGCGCTTCCGCTTATCCGCGTGAGATCCGCTTTGATAAATTTGCAGAGATCGCCCATGAAGTTGGCGCATATCTGTTTGTCGATATGGCACACATCGCTGGTCTGGTTGCAGCAGGCCTGCATCAGAACCCTGTTCCATACGCTGATGTTGTTACCACCACCACCCACAAAACCCTGCGCGGTCCTCGCGGCGGCCTGATCCTGTGCAAGGAAGCTCTTGCAAAACAGATCAACAAAGCGGTATTCCCAGGTACACAGGGCGGTCCTCTGGAGCACATCATCGCTGCTAAGGCTGTCTGCTTCGGCGAAGCACTCAAACCGGAATTTAAAGCATATCAGCAGCAGGTTATCAACAACGCACAGGCTTTTGCAAAAGCACTGATGGATCAGGGCTTCCGTCTTGTTTCCGGTGGCACAGATAACCATCTGATTCTGATCGACCTGCAGAACATGAACATCACCGGTAAAGAGCTGGAAAAACGTCTGGATGAGGTTTATATCACCGCAAACAAGAATGCTATCCCGAACGATCCAACCAGCCCGTTCATCACCAGCGGTCTGCGTGTTGGCACTCCTGCTGTCACCACCCGTGGCTTCAAAGAAGAGGACATGGTTGAGGTTGCCAAGTTCATCAAATGGGCAGCTACCGACTTTGAAGCAAAAGCAGATGAAATCCGTGCCGGTGTCACCGCACTTTGCAGCAAATACCCAATCTACGAATAATCGTATCCACATTGGAGGACCGGACAAGTTTCCGGTCCTCTTTTTTTCTTTATACAAACTTCTTTAGGCATCACACAAAAGCCCTCTCTTTCCTTCTGACATCATCTTTTCAGGTGCGGTACCCTTTTTCCTGCTTCCTGATGATAAAGGCTGCACAGAGCTTTCCTCTTGCGCTAAAAGGATTTTGCCTTTATCACATTGAAGGCAAGCACAAAAAAGAGACTTGCAAATTGCAAGTCTCTTTTTTTATCTGTTTTATGCGTTGTAAGCAGCAGCGATTTCTGCCATCTCTTCGGTGGTGTAACCGTCTGCATTGGTTTCCCAATTCTTCATCTTACCGTTGACGCATCCATACATTGCGTTGATCTTGCTGTATGGGTTGATCTTGGTCAGACACCAGCCTACATCATAGTAGTGTGGGAAGCACAGTGCGTGGCTGATCATATAAGCTTCTGCCTCAGCAAATGCCTGGTATCTTGCATCCAGATCATCGTTGATCTCGTTGGCTGCCTCTACCATGCTGGTAAACTCTCTGTAGGTATCCAGCAGTGCTTTGGTGTTTTCATTTTCCTGAACGTCGTCGATGTAGGAATACTGTCTTGCATAGTATGCGTTGTCGTATCCCATGATCTCCTGACCAAGGTAGTTCTGTGGATCGCCATAGTCAGCGCCCCAACCGTTGACTACGATCGAATGTTTCTTCGCATTGTAAACTTCCTGTGTGGAGCTCTGTACATAGGTCAGAATGTTCAGAGTGACATAATCGTCGCCCAGGCAGTCGGAGAATACCTGTTTGAGAACGTTTGCGCTGTCCAGCATGGTCTGGTTGCTGCCCTGGATGTAGTAGTCAATCTCTACTGGGAAGGTAACGCCTGCTGCGGTCAGCTCTTCGATTGCCTGCTGTTTGTACTGTTCTGCTTTTTCAGGGTCCAGTCTGACAGGAGTTTCGCCGTTTGGTTCCGGCAGACCCAGAGCTTCTCTTACAAGGTCAACATAGTCGGTGCCGTCGCTGGTATAGCACAGGCCCTTCATGGTGTAAGCATTGTTTTCGCAGCTCATTGGGTTGATTGCATTGGTTCTCTTCCAGTGATTGGTCAGATCCAGTCCATAGTACCAGGACAGACGGAATGCTTCGTTGGCAACTGCAAGGTTCCAGTTGGTATCTGGAGTGCCGTCTTCATTCATCTTATCAAAGTTAAAGTGAATCTGCCAGGAGTATTTAGTAGGCATCTTCTCTACCAGATAATCATAGTACTGGTTGCTTGGATCATTGTAGATGGTGTTCAGGTTACCTTCGCTCAGTGCGATTTCATCAATTTCACCATTCTGATACAGCTGGAAAGCAACGTCGACCGATTCTACCATCTTTGTGGTGACGGTATCAAACAGTTTGCAGTCCTGATCCCAATAGGTTGGGTTTTTGGTCAGAACCTTTTCGTTGTTCTGAACATAGGTGGTCATGGTGTAGCAGCCATTGTACCACATTGTTTCGTTGTCCATTGCCTTGAAGCCATCAACACCCAGTTCGTCGATTACAGCCTGGGAGGCTGGGAACAGACATGCATAGGTTGCAACCGAGTCAAAGTATGGCTTTGGAGCGGTGCAGTGATAAACGATGGTGTAATCGTCTGGAATTTCCATGCCGACCATTTCCAGGAACTTGGAGCCTTCTCCTGCGGTCAGTGCATAGGCTTCTTCTTTGCTCAGAGATTTTGTATATTCGTAGTATTCCTCAGCGCCCTCGATCATTTCCAGAGGCATAGAGGTGTTGACAGAGTCATTTTTATGGAAGTTAAGTACCCATTCCAGACCGGTTGCAAAGTCCCAGGCGTTGCAGTCTGCTTTTTCCTGTGCATTGACATCGACCCATTTAACGCCTTCACGCAGTTTAAAGGTCCATGTTTTTCCGCCATCCTCGGTGCCCCAGTCTTCTGCAATACATGGTACCAGCTTGCCGTGTGCATCAGCTTCCAGCAAGCCGTCCACCATATTACAAAGAACGTCAAATTCCTTCTGGCTCTGGCTTCCCAGAATGTTAAAGCTTTCAATCTCGTTTACGCCCAGCTGATAAGTATACAGGTCCTTAATCTCGTTGTCTGCGCTTGTGGATTCTGTTGTTTCTTCTTTTTCGGTGTTCTCTTCTGTTGTGGTGTTTTCGTTGTTATCGGTGGTTTCTGTTTCGCCGGATGTTGTTCCACATCCACTCAATACGAGTGCTGCTGTCAAAAGCAGCGCCAACCATTTGGATACTGTTTTTTTCATAATATTAATTCTCCTTCAAAATCAAAAATAATTTCCTGCCTCTTTAAATTTCACCTTCCTAAAAGAAGATTGAACGGGCTAAAAACGGATGCGTCGCTCAAAAATTCAGTTTTTGTTCTGTTCCTTTTCATTTAATAGTTTAAATAATACCAAACAGTTCACATTTCGTCAATAGTTATTCGAATATTTATATTATTTTTTGTGAATTCTCCAGTTTTATTTTGTATATTTTATATATATCATCAAGAATTTATTCGCTTTTGGAGAAAAATCCAATGCATGTAATAAACTAAAATCCTGCAAAATCCCCTTATTTTTGACTTTTTCCTCCATTTTGCAATTTCATGTTTTAAAACAATTTTATAAATATTTTTATAATAAAACAAGTTCTCTTGCTAAAAAGGATCTTAAAGTTTTTAGTACAGTGTAAAAACAAATAATGGCAAATAAAGCCCCAGAACCACACAGGATGGTTCTGGGGCTTTTATAGCTGTTATTGCTGTGAATATGCTGCGATCTGATCTGCAACGCCTTTATCTTCGGAGGTATAGCCGTTAACATTGGTATCCCAGTTCTTCATCTTGTTGTTCTGAATACCGAACATTGCGTTCATCTTGGTGTCGTTGTCGATCTTGGTCAGGGACCAGCCAACACCATAGTTACATGGCAGTACCAGTACATGCTCCAGCATGTAAGCCTCTGCTTTTGCATAAGCTGCATAACGCGCATCCAGATCGTCGGTGATCTCGTCTGCAGCCTCTACCAATGCAGTATACTCTTTATAGGTTGCCAGTAGCTCTTTGTTTGCCTCGGTCTCCTCAGAAACTTCGTTGACAAAGGAGTAGTTTGCAGAATAGTCTGCGTTGTCATAGCCGTACATTTCCTGTCCCAGGAAGTTCTGTGGATCGCCATAGTCTGCGCCCCAGCCATTGGAAACGAAGGACTGGAGATGTGGGTCAAGGACTTCCTGACGCAGGCTCTTGATATAGGTCTTGATATTCAGCTGAACAAAGTCGTCGCCCAGGCTGTCAGAGAATGCCTGTTTGAGCACGTTTGCGCTGTCCAGAGCGGTCTGGTTGGAAGCGATGATGTAGTAATCAATCTGTACTGGGAAGGTGACGCCAAGTGCTGTCAGCTCCTCAATCGCCTGCTGTTTATACTGCTCTGCCTTTTCTGCATCCACTCTTGCTGGTGTTTCACCGTTGCTTTCCGGCAGACCCAGTTCCTGTCTTACCAGTTCGGTGTAGTCGGTACCGTCACTGGTGTAGCACAGGCCCTTCATGGTGTAGAAGTTGTTTTCGCAAGCCATTGGGTCGATCGCGTTGGTTCTCTTCCAATAATCTTTCAGGTTCAGACCATAGTACCAGGATTTACGGAAAGCCTCGTTGGCAATGGCTGTATTCCAGTTGTCGTCCGGAGCTCCATCCTCAGTCTTTTTGTTGTAGTTAAAGTGGAACTGATAGGAATGTTTGGATGGTACAGCCGGTACCATATAGTCATACATCTCGTCATCAGGGTTTTTAGCGATGGTGTTGATCTGTGCTTCACCCAGGCCGACGGAATCCAGCTCACCGCTTTCATACAGCTGGAATGCAACATCGTTGGATTCTACCATTCGGAAGGTAACCGTATCAAACAGCTTACAATCCTGATCCCAGTAGGTTGGGTTCTTGGTATAAATCTTTTCATTTCCCTGCAAGTAAGAGGTCATGGTGTAGCAGCCGTTGTACCACATCTGTGTGTTGTCCATCGCTTTGAAGCCGTCGATACCCAGCTCATCAATCAGTGTCTGAGATGCTGGATACAGCGAGTTGTAGGTTGCCAGCGAATCAAAGTATGGCTTTGGAGCTAGGCAGTGATAAACCAGTGTGTAGTCGTCCGGTGCTTCGATACCGACTGTCTCCAGGAACTTGGAGCCTTCCGCAGCATTGAGCTCATAAGCTTCTTCCTTGGACAGGCTCTTGGTATATTCATAATATTCCTCTGCGCCTTCGATCATCTCCAGAGGCATCGAGGTATTGGAAGAATCGTTTTTATGGAAGTTGAGCACCCATTCCAAACCGGTGACAAAGTCCTGCGCTGTGCAGTCTGCTTTTTCCTGCGCATTTACATCGACCCATTTGACACCTTCACGCAGATGGAAAGTCCAGGTCAGTCCGCCGTCCTCGGTTCCCCAATCTTCTGCAATCGCCGGAACCAGCTTACCTTCGTGGTCAACTTCCAGCAGACCGTCCACCAGATTGGTCAGGTTTTCGCTGTCCTCTGCCCTCTGTGCATACAGAATGTTAAAGGTTTCAAGCTCACGGCTGACAAGTACTGGGATAACCAGATCTTTAATCTCTGCGCTTTCCTGTTGTTCCTGTTCGCCGCCGTTTTCTCCTTCGGCACCGGTGCTGCCGCCCGAACAACCTGTCAAAACCATCGCTGCTGTCAAAAGCAGTGCCAACCATTTGGATATTGTTTTTTTCATAATTCTTCTCTCTCCTTCTTTGTGGTTATAATTGAATCAGCGAATTTTTATCACACCTCCAAATCTATAACAAATATGAATAATTTTAAAAAATATTGCTTATTTTTTATCAATTTTTATTTTTCATTTAATTTAATTTCATTTTATCAAACTATTTTTGAGGTGTCAATACAGTTTTATCACTTTGTTCTAATTTTTACAACAATTTCAAAAAATTCTGGTTGTTTTGCTTAATTTGGTGAATTACTTCTTTTTATTTTCATTTTGTAAAAAATAATACTAAGATAAATTCATTCCAGTACATATCCCATCTTCACTTGAGCATCAAAAAAAGACCTGCTTTTCCATAAGCAGGTCTTTTTTTGATGCTGTATATTTTATCAAGCCATTTTTAAAACTGAAAGCGGTTAAACTGCAGTTGCTCATCAAATACGCGATCAACCACACCGTCGATCACCGTGACGACCATCTCGCAGGTGACGCTGATCTTCGCCCACTTGAGGTGGCCGCCTACTACCCTTCCATCCATTCCGCCGGCGCTCATGTGCAGATGTGCATAGTATTCGCCGTTCATGGTATTGATGGTGCCGGTCAACGACACGATCTCATGATCTCCCTGAAAGTGGTTGGGACAGAATACTTTTTCTTTGGTATCAAAGACACCGGCCTCAAAGTCATCGGTCGCTCCCAGAGCACTGACCTGTGCCAGCTTGATGTTTTCTTTCAGAGCAACCTGTTTGAGCTGCTCATAAATTTCCTCTCCACGGTCCATACGAATAACAATCTGATTGCCAAAGCGTTTGTACTCCATTTATAATTCCTTCTTTCCCATCAAATCCTGCAGCTGCTGCAACATCTGCTGCGGATAATTCCGATCCTGACGGTCGGGACGAACAAGCACAGATGGCGCCTGTTCCTCCTCTGCACACAGCAGCAGACTTCCAACCACCTGATCCTCCATATCCACTGCCAAATAGAGGATTTCCTGCGCGCCATCAAGGCCCAGCATCCGGTCCTGCAGCTTCTCCAGCCATTCATAATAATCGTTTTCCAGCTGTTCCCTGCACAGGTGCATGCAGCTTCGTCCCTGCTCCTCGAATGCCTGTACATATTCTATCAATGCCCGCTGCATTCCCTCGGTGGGCAGAACCAGCTGAATCCAATCCATCATCGGCAGTCCTTTCTGTTCTGAGCGCCGCGGCGAACACGTTTGACAGGGACAATCTGCTCGACGGCGTGGTCAAGAAAGACAATGCCGTCCAGGTGCTCCAGTTCATGACAGAAGCACTGCGCCATCAATCCTTCTCCAGTGAGGGTGATCGGTGTTCCATATTCGTCCAGTGCTTCCACTGTCACCTTCTGTGGACGGCGTGTTCTGACCCAGCGATCAGGGAAGCTCAAACAGCCTTCCTCGCAGAGCTGTTCTCCTTCGCTGGTGACAATTTTGGGATTCACCAGCTTGAGCACACCGCCGCTGAGCTCTCCCAGGTCGATCACCACCAGACGCTTGCTGATGCCGACCTGTGGTGCGGCAATGGCAGCGCCGTTGTCGGTGGCGTGCAGTGTCTGGGTCATGTCGTCGAGCAGGCTGCGGATGTGGTCGTCCACCACTGCCACCTCTTTGCAGCGGCGGCGCAGAATCGGGTCATTGTTAATGCGAATTGCTCTGAGTGCCATGATGTCCTCCTATGCTCCAAATTCAGCGTTGAGATCGTCCTCAATCTGCTGCATTGCGGTCAGTGTGCGCTGCAGCAGGTCGTCCAACTCCCAACCCAGCATCTCTGCACCCTGCTGGATTACCTCACGGGAGCAGCCGGCTGCAAAGCGTTTGTCCTTAAACTTTTTCTTGAGCGATTTTAACTCCATATCCTTGGTGCTTTTGGACGGACGCATCAGTGCTGCTGCACCGATCAGACCGGTCAGCTCGTCGGTAGCGAACAGCACCTTTTCCATCTCGTGCTCCGGCTGAATATCACTGACCAGACCATAGCCGTGGCTGGCAGTGGCATGGATGACCTCTTCCTCCAGTCCTGCCTGGCGCATCAGCTCTCGGCTCTTGACACAATGCTCCTCGGGATACATTTCAAAGTCGAGGTCGTGCAGCAGGCCCACAACGCCCCAGAAATCCTCATCCTCTCCATAACCCAGTTCACGGGCAAAATAGCGCATAACGCCTTCTACAGTGCGTGCATGGCGAAGATGAAATGGGTCCTTGTTATATTGTTTGAGCAGCTCATAGGCCTGCTCATGGGTGTATGATGTTTTCATTGTCCTCTGTCCTTTCCGTCCTGCTGTCCGCAGTTTTCTTTATTATAGACTTTCTTTTGCAAGGATGCAATATCAACACCTCCTCTGACGGTGGATAACAAAGCCAAAGCGCCGGTGCAAGCTTTGCACCGGCGCTTTGGTTCACAATCATTCGGACAAATCTCAGGCGGAAACAAAC
>NZ_CALXIN010000011.1 GCF_944388365.1 uncultured Negativibacillus sp.
GGGTAACGGAGTGAGTCCCTCCTTCTCCGCCAAAAAAGCACGATGCAAACGCATCGTGCTTTTTTTTGCGTAGAAGCTGATTTGTTCATCGCCAAAGTAAAAGTTGGGAGAATGGACAAAGTCCATTCTCAGGGCTGCACAGTAGAAAGTTGCGAATTTTAGAAAAGTGATTGTGTAGCCAACACTCGCGGGGACATCATTGCCACCGGCAATAATGTCTTTTCCCGCTCGACTCCTTCTCCGCCAGAAAAGTTCCGGTGCAGACAAGTCGTATTTTTTGGAGAAACCTGATTTTGAATGAAGGCTCTTTCTTAAACGAGTGCCGCGTGCTGAAAGGATGGGTTTGCAGGAAACCAAAGCGCGAAACAGTCTGCGGGTTCAACCCGCCCACCGGCAGACTTTGTATATCCCGCTCGACTCCTTCTCCGTCAGAAAAGTTCCGGAGCAGACAAATCGTATTTTTTTGGAGAAACCTGATTTTGAATGAAGGCTTTTTCTCAAACGAGTGCCGCGTGCTGAAAGGATGGGTTTGCGGGAAACACAAGCGCGAAACAGTCTGCGGGTTCAACCCGCCCACCGGCAGACTTTGTATATCCCGCTCGACTGCTATTTTGACAAAACAGTCCCGATTTTTCGGGGCTGTTTTTTTATGGAATCGGTTTATTCAACTTTAAACCAAGATAAAAAGCGATTTGTTTTTCTGCCTTTTTCCTGCCTTCAAAATAAAAACTGCGGGTAATCTGTATTTATACAGATTGATTGTGCATGTTTGTAAAAAATAAAGGTCAGAATAGCAGGGAAAGGGGATCACAGCATGAGCTTTTTAAATCTTTGTCTGGTGACGTTGGGATCGTTCGGCTTTTTATTTTTGACTGCTAAGTTTATTGGACACAAACAGATTGCACAGTTGGATTTTTTTGATTACATCACGGGAATTACGATCGGTTCGATTGCGGCAGAAATGGCGACGGAATTGGAGGAGCCATGGAAGCCACTGACTGCTATGCTCATTTATGGCGGCATCACACTGCTGCTGAGCGTCATTTCCAACAAGTTTCCCAGAACACGCAAGTATCTCAACGGTACGCCCACCATTTTGATGGATCATGGGAAGTTATACTATGAAAACCTCAAAAAAGCAAAACTGGATTTAAGCGAGTTTATGGTGATGTGCAGACAGCAGGGATATTTTGACTTGACGAATATCCAAACGGCTGTTTTTGAATACAATGGAAAACTGACCATCCTTCCGGTCAGCAGCCAGCGTCCCGCTACACCGAATGATCTGAACCTGTCTCCACAGCAGGAACTGCTGTTCACAGAACTTATCATGGATGGCCGCATTCTGGAGGACAACCTCAAGCGAATGGGCATGGATTTGACCTGGCTGAATAAACAGCTCAAACAAAGGCACATCCATTCTCCGCAGGATGTGGTGCTGGCTGTCTGTGACCGAAATCTCAGGTTTGTCCTGTTTGAGAAATACCCCTCCAAAGATTAAGAGATGCTGTCATATAACAAAATGTCCCTCCCTCCTTTTCGAATTGCCAGCCTTTCCCAACGGATAACAGCCGGCAGAACAGTGCATTGCCGGTATCACTTCCACAACAGTGGAAACTGTGCTATACTAAGCTCGTGTCAACGCTTTAGAGGAGGGAAAGACAATGTTATTGACCATCGAGCGATACGAACAGTTGGACGAACGAAAACTGATGGAGCTTTACCGCGAGGGCAACGAGAAAAATGTTGCTTATTTCCTGCCGGAGCTTGATCCGGTGGTAGGACTGCGAAAAATCGAGCAGGATTTTTTGCAGTATCTGAAGGAGGAGTTTTTTTCAAAACAGGGAAATTGCTACTATGTACTGGAACAGGATGGTGTGTGGGTCAGCGTCCTTCGTCTGTATCAGGCGGAAGGTTATCATTATCTGGAAGCGCTGGAGACTCTGCCGTCCTGCCGCAGAAAAGGATACGCCAAGCAGCTGCTCTGTCAGGTCTTTGATGATTTAGGTCAGCAGGGAGAGTTTATTATCCGCGATGCGGTCAACAAGAACAATACCGCTTCGCTGCGAACCCATCAAAGCTGTGGGTTTATCATCGAAAAGCAGGATGCTTTTGTCTACACAACCGGCGAGGTCGATCCCGATTGCTATGGCATGATCTACCGCAGCGATTTTGCAAAGAACGGCTCACGCTAAAAGAGTATCTGCCTAAATTTACAACCGTTGACCGAAAGAATATGATCTGCTTTACTTTTTGCCTGAGATGGGCTCCAATTTTCTGAATGGAGAAAATTTGCAGCGGAATAAACAAATTTTCATGAAAGTGATTGCTTTCTTTTTTACCTCCTGCTATAATCGGTACAGAAATACCTGCGATTGCAACAGAGGACCGCAGGAAAATCAGGAACGAAGCGGAGGAGAAATACGATGAAAAAGCCACTGATTGGAATTGCTGCAAATCTGACATGCGTGGATGGAGGCAACAAGGGTTCGACCACACGCGTCTATATCAATGACAGCTATGTAAAAAGCGTAGAGCTGGGCGGCGGCGTGCCGGTGATCCTGCCAAATCTGATGGATGCCAGCCTGTTGGAGCGCCAGATTGAGCATCTGGATGGCGTTATCTTTTCGGGAGGATATGATATTGATCCTCGTCTGTATGGAGAGCAGCCGATTGCAGAACAGGCGTTCACTTTGCTGGAAATCGACCAGTTCTATATGGACCTGCTGCACACCTGTGAGAAGATGAACAAGCCGGTTCTGGGCATCTGCAAGGGCTGTCAGGCAATCAACGTTGCCTATGGAGGAACCCTCTATCAGGATTTGCAGGCACAGAAAGCGACCATCTATAAACATGTCGGCAATGCACCTGGCCGTTATCCCTGCCACAGTGTAACCGTCAATGAGCAGAGCAAATTCCTGAACTTTCTGCCGCAGCAGGTGGATGTCAACAGCTTCCACCATCAGGCGGTAAAAAAGGTTGCGGATGGATTTATCGTTGCTGCAACTGCACATGATGGCGTTGTAGAAGCGATCGAAAAGAAAGAGGGTACACCGGTCATCGGTATTCAGTGGCACCCTGAAATGATGGCAGCCTGCGGAAATGAGCAGATGAAGGAACTGTTTGAGCACTTTGTTGCAATCTGTACTGCCTCTAAATAATCAGTTAGAAGAAAAAGGAACCTGTCAAAAACAGGTTCCTTTTTGATTGAAGCACGCAAAAAGAAAAATGCAGCCTGCACCGGCAGGCTGCATTTTTTGAGCGTTTTGCAGAACACAAAATGTTCGGAGGAAGGTTACAGGGAAACAGAAGTTTCAGGAATGGTAGTTTCCGGCAGTGGAGCTTCTGGAATGATTGGGTTGACAACAGGTGGAACAACGGTGCCACAGGCCGAGCAGATGTCCTTGTCCGAAGCATCGTTGCAAGCAACATAGGTGTCGCCTACAGTTGCAATAGCACCGAAGTCAACAGGAACAGCAACACAAATATCCTGGCTGATGGTAAAGAAGCAGGAGCCATTTTTCAGGCCGCCGCAGATGTCTCTGCCTGGAGTGACAACCGGATTGCCGCAGCATTTGGTGACGGTGGCGCCGGTTTTTGCGTATGGGGTGACGGTGATCGGTACACAAACGGATGCGGACTGATAACCGACAGCAGGACAGGTCATATCTTCGGCCATAGTGGAAGTTGTATTTGTTGGAAGCATTGTGAATCTCCTCCTTTTCATTTGCTTCTCTCCATCCTATGTGGGAGGGTGAAGATTGGTGACAGGGAAAAGCGGTAAGAATCTGGCAGTGAGGTGGGCGGCTTGCTATTTATAACAGGAAGGTATATACTGGGTAAAGTAAAAAGAAGAGAGAATCATCATGTCCGTGCAGAGTGAATAGATGATGGAAATTCCCTCATGTTGTTTGCGTGTGATGGACAGGGAAGGATGATTGGAGAGGTTCGGTTGGGAAGTGCCGGACCAAGAGGTAAGGAGGAAAATAAATGGCAGACACACAAAAGCTGATGACCGAGGGGGCAATCTGGAAAAGGATCACCTTTTTTGCTTTGCCTATTTTTTTCGGCAATCTGTTTCAGCAGATGTACAACACGGTCGACTCACTGATCGTGGGAAACTTTCTGGGCAGCAATGCGCTGGCAGCGGTCAGCTCCTCAGGTAACCTGATCTTTTTGCTGATCGGTTTCCTCAATGGCGTTTCGATCGGTGCAGGTGTTGTTATCGCCCGCTATTTTGGTGCGCGGGATCAGGAGAGCCTGCACACCGCTATTCATACGACGGTTGCCTTTGGTCTGGTAGCAAGCGTAATCATGACCTTTGTCGGTGTCATCTTTGCGCCGCAGATTCTGATCTGGATGGGCACACCGGAAAATGTTATGCCTGACTCGGTGGCTTATTTTCGGGTCTACTTCATGGGTTCTCTGGGCTTTGTCATGTACAATATCTTTGTAGGTATTCTGCAGGCAGTAGGTGACAGCCGCCATCCGTTGTACTATCTGATCGTTTCGTCGGTGGTCAATGTGGTGCTCGACCTGGTGTTCATCGCTGTTTTTCACACCGGTGTCGAAGGAGCGGCATTGGCGACCACCATTTCCCAGTTGGTCAGCGCCTTTCTGTGCATGTTCCAGCTGATTCGTACCAAGGCTGAGTATCGTCTGTCGCTGCGGGATATCCGCTTCAATATGGATATGCTGGGACAGATTATCCGCTTTGGTTTGCCTTCCGGCGTTCAGAACTCGATCATCGCATTGGCCAACGTTGTTGTGCAGGCAAATATCAACTCGTTTGGCGCGATGGCAATGGCAGGCTGCGGCGCCTTTTCCAAGATCGAAGGTTTCGGTTTTCTGCCGATCACCAGCTTCACCATGGCGATGACCACCTTTGTCGGTCAGAACCTCGGTGCCAAGCAGTATGAACGAACCCGACAGGGCGCACGCTTTGGCATTATCAGCGCGGCAATTCTGGCAGAATTGATCGGTGTCATCATCTTCATTCTGGCGCCGGTGCTGATCTCCGCCTTCGACTCCACGCCGGAGGTAGTTGCATTTGGTGCTGCCCGTGCTCGCACCTCGGCACTGTTCTTCTTCCTGCTGGCATACTCCCATTCGGTTGCAGCGATCCTGCGCGGAGCCGGCAAGGCGGTCATCCCGATGATGGTCATGATGGTCTGCTGGTGTATCGTCCGCGTCAGCATCCTTTCGATTCTGGTACCGATCACCCACTCGATTCAGGCGGTTTACTGGGTCTATCCGATTACCTGGGTACTCAGCTCGGTTACCTTCTTCATCTATTATCGAAAAGCAGACTGGCTGCACGCCATGGACAACAAAGATTAAAAAAATCCCCTTTCCATCGGAGAGGGGATTTTTTTATGCAGCTGAATTACGATCGAGTTTTGTCCAAATTGGACAAGTTTTAAAAGGATTCTTTGATGAAAATACGAATTGAAATAAAATCTTTATTAGGATATAATCTCATTAAAGATAAGATATCAGAAGGGAACAGACCAAAGATGAAACGAAATACCATTCAACGCACCTTAGTGTTACAGACTGTTCAGAAATTACAGTCTCACCCGACAGCGGATCAGGTGTATGAGGCTGTGGCACAGCAGCATCCCACCATCAGCCGCGGGACGGTGTACCGAAATTTGAACCAGTTGGCGGAGGATGGAGAGATCAAAAAGCTGGAAACACCGGATGGAGCAGACCATTTTGACCATTGCTGTCACCGTCATTACCACGTTCGTTGTGTCAAATGCGGCGCAGTGTATGATGTACAGATGGAACAGCTGCCCAATCTGGAGCAGCTGGTGCAGGACAGCAGCGGATTTGAATTGCAGGGATTTGACCTGATGTTCCGCGGAGTCTGTCCGGAATGTGCAAAAAAGGCACGAGAATAAGGCAAAATACGGGAAAACCCGTAAATATAATTGTAAAGGAGATATGAGAATGAGAAGTATTACCACATTGGATCTGCAGTACGCACACCGTTTTTATGGCTTCAAGGGAGAAGCACAGTATCTGCACGGACATACGGGCGTTTTGACCATCGAGGTTGAAGATACAATCAACCCAGGTGTCAACATGGCGTTTCCATGTAACGAGATTCAAAAGACGGCATGGGAAGTGCTGAAGAACTTCGACCATGCGCTGATTTTACGGGAAGATGATCCACTGCTGCCAGCAGTTTTGGAAGTATATGAAAAACAGGGCATCAAAGATGGTGCACCAAACAATGTCATGAAAGGTCCAGCATTCAAGACCGAACTTGCAACCGCATATCCGGAGTGCCGTCTGGTAGTCACCAAGGAAACGATGACCGTAGAAGGCATGATTAAAATTGTATATGACCTGCTGAAGGATAAGCTCAACATCGTCAAGCTGACCTTCACCAGCGGCGTCAATGCGGCGTCGGAGGAGTATGAGCCACATCTGAAGCTGGAACGCTGCCCGCTGTGCGGCATTGCGCTGGACGAAAACGGCGTATGTCCAAAATGCGGATACAGAAAGCAGTAGCCTTCTCAACAAGAAAAGAACCTTCCTATCAACCAAGGATAAGATGCTGTTGGAGCCGGCTTACTCCAATCAGCAGATAGAACACCTCTTATAGCAAACAGGGGCTGTGTGCTTTGCGTACACAGCCCCTGTTTGTTTGAAAATAAAAGCAGGTCAGCAGAGATCGGCATGTTTTGTTGAAAAAACTTTTTCTTTTGCTATACTGATGGTAACAAGAAAAAAAGACCGCGGAAAGGAAGGGTGAAATCCTTATGAAGCTAAAGACTGCAAAAAATCTGCTGCTGCTCTCCTGCCTGATCATGGCAATTCTGTTGGTCATTTGTTCGGTCACAAAGATCCTATGGCTAGGGTATCTGGGGATCGCGTTTGTCTTTGCAGGAGCGTTTATCTGGATTCTCTTTGGAAGGTGTCCAAGCTGCGGACGTTTTCTGGGAAAGGTTGACAATAAATACTGTCCGCACTGTGGAGAAAGGATCGAATGGTAACAAAAAAGGACCCTTCACCGACTGGTGAAGGGTCCTTTAATATCCTGGTGGAGACGATCGGGATCGAACCGACGACCTTTTGAATGCCATTCAAACGCGCTCCCAACTGCGCTACGCCCCCGTAGGAATTTTGCCTTTCCATTATATCCCGTTGAGGAAGGATTGTCAAGATGTTTTCTGGCCAAATTGCCCTGCGAAAAGAAAACTGTCCCCGTAAAATTGAGCCTAGACAGAAATTGTGGTATACTGAAGGCAAGATAAGTTGTCGGAAATGGAAGGAGAAACAGAATGCTGGACTGGATTTGTGAAACACAGGATGTGTGGCAGCGGCTGCAGCAGTGCAAAAAGCCGATTGTCATGTATGGCATGGGCGACGGCGCCCTCAAGATTATGCAGGTGATGGAGCGCTATGGCTGCCGTCCACAGGCGATGTTTGCAAGCGAAGGCTTTGTGCGCAAAAATAATTTTATGGGGTATCAGGTCGAGCACCTGTCCGAGATTGAGGAGCGGTTTGACGATTTTATCATCGTGATGGCGTTTGCAGTGCGCGACCTGCCCACCATCGAGAATATCAAAGCCATTGCAAGCCGGCACGAGCTGGTCGCACCCGATGTGCCGGTCGCAGGAGTCAATCTGTTTACCCTCGACTTTGTGCAGCAGCACGAGCAGGAATTTTTGCAGGTGGAGCGGATGTTGGCTGACGAACAATCTAGAAAGGTGCTGCACAATATCGTCAATTTCAAGCTCAGCGGCAAGCTGGACTATCTGTTTGACTGTACCACCGAGCCGGAGGAAGCGTATCGAAACCTTCTGCAGCCGACGCCGAAGGAGCATTTTGCCGATCTGGGCGCCTACCGCGGCGACACCATCGCCGAACTTTTGCAGTATGCCGGCGGCTGTGAGCGGGTGTTTGCCTTTGAGCCGGACCAAAAGACCCACCAGAAGCTGTGTGCAGCGGTGGAACAGATGGGACTGAGCGACCGCGCCACCTGTGTGCAGATGGCAGCCTATTCCCACGAGGAGGTGCTGGAGTTTGACAGCCGTGCCGGACGCCAGTCGGCACTCAAGGAGGAATCGCTGCTCACCGGTGTACAGGGAGCTGCCAAAAGCAAGCTCAAGCAGGTGCAGGCACAGTCGCTGGACAACATCGCCGGAGAGGAAGCGGTGACGCTCATCAACATGGATGTGGAAGGCGCAGAGCGGCAGGCGCTGGAAGGCTGCCGCAAAATCATCCAGCGGGACCGCCCGAAGATGCTCATTGCAGCCTATCATCGCAGCGAGGACCTGTTTGCGCTGCCGCTGCAGATTGCCTCGATGCGCAGCGATTACCGGTTCTATCTGCGCCATTATCAGTATATTCCTGCCTGGGACACCAATCTTTATTGTATATAGCAGATGGAAATTGCAGCGTATGAACCAGAATTTAAGAGCAGGAAAGAGAAAAACGACAAAAGAAAGAGCAAATCCTCCCATGTTTATTGACAGGGGATTGCCAAGTATAGTAAAATATTAAGATAGGATAATCAGGCTCTGTTGCCTTGATAAAAACAACAGATGCCATCAAAAATAAGTTATTCAGCATTTGAAATTTCCCATCGGGAAAGAGGAGCGTGAGAGATATGCAGTCGAACGTAACAGAGGAACAGCAGAACGCACAGAATAACACCTCGGCAGCATTGTACAGCATGACAGGCTATGGTCGTGCACAGAAGCTCATCGGCAACAAGGAGATCACCGTCGAGATCCGCTCGGTCAATCACCGCTTTTTAGAGTATTCTTCCAGAGTGCCAAGGGCATATTCCTACCTGGAGGACCGGTTAAAAAATCTGGTCAAAGCGTCGGTTTCCCGCGGCAAGGTGGATGTTTCGCTGACCATCCAGACAGTCAGCGGCACCGATACCAAGGTGGTCATCAACCACGATCTGGCTCGTTCCTATCTGGAGGCGCTGCGCGACCTGTCGGAGGATCTGCAGCTGAAAAATGACCTGACCGTCTCCCAGATGACCCGTTTTTCGGACATCTTCAGTGTCATTCGTGTGGAGGACGATGAGGAGGAAATCTGGAGCGCCGTTTCGCAGGTGGCACAGGAGGCAGTGGACAACTTCATGCAGATGCGCCGTGTCGAAGGCGAAAAGATGAAGCAGGATCTGCTGTACCGTCTGGAGCTGATCGAACAGATGGTCAAAAAGGTGGAGGAACTTTCGCCAAAGACGGTGGAAAATTACTCCAAACGTCTGTACGCAAAATTGCAGGAAGTATTGCAGAACAACACGGTGGATGAGCAGAGAGTCATCACCGAGGTGGCAATCTTTGCAGAAAAGATTGCAGTAGCGGAGGAGACCGTCCGTCTGGGAAGCCACGTTCATCAGTTCCGCGAGATTCTGCGCAGCGGAGAACCGGTGGGCAGAAAGCTGGATTTTCTGGTGCAGGAGTTTAACCGCGAAGCCAACACCATCGGCTCCAAGGCACAGGATCTGGAGATTGCAAGGGTAGTTGTCGATCTGAAATCGGAGATCGAAAAGATCAGAGAACAAATCCAGAACATCGAATAATTCCAGAAGGAAGCAGGATGAAAAAATATATCTCATTGCCGCCTGAAAAACAAAGGTCAGCAAACAGGCTGGTTTTTTGCAGAGGGATCGGCAGCATCAGCACAAATCAAAATGGAAAGCGGGTCCATCTGCGCTATGTGGAGGGACCACTCTGGCAGGAAGCAGCGGCAGTCTGCTGTGCCGCTGCGGCTTATTTGTGTCTGCGTACACTCAAAGGTCTTGCCGGAGCATACCTGTTGCAGCGTTTGGGTTTTGGACCAGACAAAGAATAGGATATCCGGTTTTGGAAAGGAAGAAAAAGTATGAAACTGATCAACATTGGTTTTGGTAACATGGTCTCCGCAAACCGGCTGGTAGCGATTGTCAGTCCGGAGTCTGCTCCGATCAAGCGAATCATTACTGATGCCAGGGAACGAGGCAGTCTGATTGACGCGACCTATGGACGAAGAACCAGGGCGGTGATCATCACCGACAGCGACCATGTGATTCTTTCCGCGGTGCAGCCGGAGACGGTCGCCAACCGTCTCAACGACGATGACGATGAGGAGGAGCTGGAGGAAGATGAATAAAAAAGGACAGCTGATTGTTGTATCCGGTCCCAGCGGCGTCGGCAAGGGAACGGTGCTGGCACAGTATCTGGCAAGCCGCGATAAGATTGCCTATTCGGTATCTGCTACCACCCGCGCTCCGCGTCCAGGCGAGCAGCACGGTGTGCAGTATTATTTTCTCAGCCGTGAGGAGTTTGAACAGACCGCCCAGAACGGCGGAATGCTCGAATATGCAAGCTATAACGGCAACTACTATGGAACACCGCGTCAGCCGGTGGAAGAACAGCGCCAGCAGGGAAACGACGTTATTCTGGAAATCGAAGTGCAGGGCGCTTTGCAGGTAAAGAAAAGCTGTCCGGACGCACTTTTAATCTTTATTGCGCCACCAAGCTTTGAAGAGCTGGCAAACCGTCTGACCGGACGGCAGACCGAGGACGCCAAGACGGTGGAAAACCGTCTGAACATTGCGCGCAAAGAACTTCAGTGTGCGCAGGAGTACGATTATATCATTGTCAACGATACGGTTGAGCAGGCTGTGGAAAGACTGACGCAGATCATCTGTGCGAATCGTTATAATAAAAATAATATGAAAGAATTTCTTGATGAGGTGAATCAACATGCTTAGACCAGCGATGTCGCAGATTATTCGTGAAGGAGAAAGCTATTACGCATTTGTTGTTGCTGTTGCAAGACATGCACGAGAGATTGCCGATTACTGGGCAGACAACAACATGCCGATGGAGAAAAAACCGGTTACTGCATCTCTGGAAGATTTTGCTTCGGGCAAGGTCAGAGTCAGAGATCTGGTAAAAATCAAGGACGCAAACTAGGGAAGCCCATTTTTTCACCGTTTGCGCTTGAAACTGTGGAAAAAAACGGGTGGCATCTGCCGCCCGTTCTTTGTGAGGAAACCATCTTAAGACAGGGAGGAGAATGGCAGGATGATCGCAAAGGTTGTGGTGGAAAATACCGCTTATGCCTTTGATATAGAGTTTTCTTACCAGGTTCCCTCCCGCTTGCAGCAGGAGATTTTTCCAGGCTGTCGGGTGCTGGTGCCGTTTGGACGAGCCAATCATTCCCGTCAGGGTTTGGTGATGGCACTGGAGGAAAATAGTTCCGATCTAAAAAAGCTCAAGCCGGTGCGGCGTGTATTGGATACACAGCCGCTGCTGGATGAAGAACAGCTGTGGCTGGTCAGATGGCTGCACAAAAGGGTGTTCTGTACCTACTATGAGGCACTGCGCGCAGTCGTTCCCGCTGGACTGAGCTTTCGCGTGCGGATGATGTGTGCAAAAGGAGAGGAAACTGCCTGGCCTCAACCGATGAGCGGCGTACAGCAGCGGATTAAAACCTATCTGTCAGCATATAAAAAGCCGGTGGAATGGGAACAGATGCTGGAGGAATTGTCACTGAGCAGAAAGGACCCTGAACTTCGGCAGCTGATCGAGTGCAAAGCAATCCTGCTGATGGAGGATGTTCGGGAAAAAAGCGCCGACAGCAAGGAGATCATCGTCCGCCTGGACGAGGAAAAGGTACAGAAGATGCAGGAGGACGGCATCCGTCTGACTGCAAAGCGCAAGGAAATCATTGAACTGCTGCGCCAGTCGCCGTCCGTTTCGCTCAAGGAACTTTGCTATTACACCGGTACCACCCGACAGACCATCGACAAGATGGAGCAGGCAGGGCTGGTCAGCTATTACGGACGGCAGATCTTCCGCAGTCCCTATGCGGATCGAACGCTGGCGCCGCCAGAAAAGATTGTGCTGGATGCCGCGCAGAACAAAGCCCTCGAACAACTGTGGCAGCTGTGGCAGGAGCAGCGCGAAAGCGGAACGCTTTCGGCGCTGCTGTACGGCGTGACCGGCTCGGGAAAGAGCCAGGTCTACTTGCAGCTGGTCGAGCAGGTGCGCGCCCAAGGCAAGGGCGTCATCATTCTGGTGCCGGAGATCTCGCTGACGCCGCAGACGGTGGAACTGTTTTCGCGGCGGTTTGGACAGAAGGTAGCGGTGCTGCACAGCGGACTGACGATGGCGGAGCGCGCCGACGAATACAAGCGCATCCGAAAGGGACTGGCTGATGTGGTGGTCGGCACGCGGTCGGCGGTATTTGCGCCGCTTCGTGAGATCGGTCTGATCGTCATCGACGAGGAGCAGGAGAGCGCCTATGCCTCCCAGTCGTCGCCGCGCTATCATGCGCGTGACATTGCCAGAGCACGCTGCCGCTGGCACAAGGCGATGCTGCTGCTGGCGTCGGCAACTCCCAGCGTGGAAACATATTATCAGGCAAAGCGCGGGCGCATCCATCTGGTCACGCTGACAAAACGGTATCTGGGCAATCAGCTGCCACAGGTGCAGATTGTGGATATGAGCCAGAGCTACGGGACGGACATCAGCCAGGAGCTGACGCATGAGCTTCGCGACAATCTGGCGGCGGGACAGCAGAGCATCCTGCTGTTAAACCGCAGAGGCTATCACACGGTGGTGCGCTGCAATGAATGCGGTGAGGTGGCAAAATGCCCCAACTGTTCGGTGGCGCTGACCTATCACCATGTCAACGGACAGCTAATGTGCCACTACTGCGGCTATTCGCGCCGGTTGGAGGAAAACTGTCCCAACTGCGGCAGCCCACTGATCAGCTATACCGGCAGCGGAACCCAGCGCATCGAGGACGAACTGCATTATATCTTCCCGCAGGCGCAGATTTTGCGGGTGGACATGGACACCACCATGTCGAGGATGTCGCATGAAACCAAGTTTAACGACTTTGCCGCCGGAAAATATCAGATCATGGTCGGCACCCAGATGGTCGCCAAGGGACTCAACTTCCCTGACGTGACGCTGGTGGGAGTGCTCAATGCCGACCAGTCGATCTATTCGCAGGATTTCCGCGGCTGTGAACGTGCCTTCTCGCTGCTCACCCAGGTGGTGGGACGCTGTGGAAGAGGAACACTGCCGGGACGGGCGCTGATTCAGACGGCGTCACCCGATCATCCGGTGATTCGCCAGGCGGCAAGGCAGGATTACGAGAGCTTTTATCAGGACGAAATCAAGACGCGCAAACTGGCGCTTTATCCTCCGTTTTGTACTCTGTGTCAGGTGGGATTTTCGGGAGAAGAGGAGGAAGCTGTCCGAAAGGCGGCGTTGTGGTTTGCAGAGCTGTTTCGCCAGAAGGCGGCAGAACAGTACAGCGACCTGCCGCTGCGGATGATGAATCCGTGTGAACCGGTGATCCCGCGCATCTCGGGAAAATATCGCTATGGAATTATGATCAAATGCCGCGCTCAGGAGCGGTTTTATGCTCTGATGTGGGAGCTGCTGCGTCTGTTTGATGAAGCAAAACAGAATCGTGAGGTCCACATCTGGGTGGATCTGAATGGAAACGATATATAAGGTCAATGCTCAAAGGTATAGAAAGGAAGTTATGACGATGGCAATTAGAAATATTGTAAAAGATAACGATGGTTACGAAACACTGCATAAAAAATGCCGTCCGGTGACAGAATTTAATCAGAAACTCTGGTCGCTGCTGGATGATATGGCAGAAACAATGTATCAGGCACAGGGCGTCGGTCTGGCAGGTCCTCAGGTGGGAATGCTGCGCCGCCTGTTTGTCATCGACGTAGGCGACGGCATCATCGAGTTTATCAACCCTGAGATTCTGGAGACCTCCGGCACCCAGAACGGTGCAGAGGGCTGTCTCTCCTTCCCGGGAGAATACGGAATGGTCGAGCGTCCAAACTTTGTCCGCGTCAAAGCGCAGAACCGCAACGGCGAGTGGTTTGAGAGGGAGGGCGAAGAACTGTTTGCAAGGGCAGTCTGCCACGAAAACGACCATCTGGACGGCGTTGTGTTTAAGGACAGAATGTCCCGTCTGCTCAGCGAAGAGGAACTGGCCGACTAGTTTTAGACAGCAAAGGAGAGGCATCACAGATGAAGATTGTTTTTATGGGAACTCCCGAATTTGCAGAGGCTTCGCTGCAGAAGCTGCTGGAGACCGACCATCAGATTGTCGGCGTGTTTACCCAGCCGGACAAACCAAAGGGCAGAGGCTATAAGCTGGTGGCGCCTCCGGTCAAGGAACTGGCACTTGCGCACAATATTCCGGTTTTCCAGCCGCAGAAGATGCGCGACGGCACTGCGCTGGATATCCTTCAGGAATTGCAGCCGGACCTGATTGCGGTGGTTGCCTACGGCAAGATTCTGCCAAAGGAGATTCTGGAACTGCCGCGCTATGGCTGCATCAACGTCCATGGTTCGCTGCTGCCAAAATACCGCGGCGCAGGTCCGATCCAGTGGAGCGTCATCAACGGAGAGAGCGTGACCGGTGTCACCACCATGTACATGGGTGAGGGACTGGATACCGGCGACATGATCCTCAAAAAGGAGACACCGATCGGAGAAAATGAGACCTACGGCGAGCTGCATGACCGCCTCAAGGAGATCGGCGCACAGGCACTGGTGGAGACCATCGAACTGATTGAACAGGGCAAAGCGCCGCGCGAAGTACAGGACAACAGTCTGTCGAGCTATGCACCGATGCTGGACAAACAGATTGCTCGGCTGGATTTTACAAAGGATGCACAGACGCTGCACAACCTCATCCGCGGTCTGTCTCCATGGCCGGTGGCACACACCACAGTGGATGGAAAGCTGTTAAAGGTTCATCGCGCTGTGCTGGCGAGTGGCAAAGGCCAGCCAGGAGAGGTCGTCGACAGCAAGAAGTTTATCGTTGCCTGCAAGGAAGGAGCCCTCGAACTGCTCGAAGTGCAGCTGGAAGGCGGCAAGCGGATGAAGGGCGAGGACTTTTTGCGCGGAAGAAAACCGAAAAAACTGGGAGAATAAGCCTGATTTCTTCTCTACGTTTACCAATGTGGAATATACTCTTCATAACCCATTCAAAATTGTACAATATAATAAGAGAATGGGGACTCCTTGCCAAAAGGAAATTTTCAATGATGAAAAGAGGAAGAGTCGATGTTTTTTTACTATTTTGACCGATACTACTGGATTTTGATTGTGCCGGCGATGTTCTTTGCGCTGTGGGCACAGACCCGTGTAAAATCCACCTATCAGAAGTACAGCCGTGTTTACAGCTCGCGAGGCATGACTGCCGCACAGGTGTGCCGTCAGATTCTGGATCAGAACAATCTCTATCACATCCGTCTGGAGCATATCTCGGGAAATCTGACCGACCACTACGATCCCAAGGCGCAGGTCATCCGCCTGTCGGACAGCGTGTTCAACAGCTCGTCGGTGGCAGCCATCGGTGTTGCCGCCCATGAAGCAGGTCATGCAGTACAGTATGCAGTGGGATATGTGCCCATCCGCATCCGCAGCGCCATCATCCCCATCAGCCAGTTTGGCTCGTCGCTGTCGATGCCGGTGCTGTTGATTGGACTGTTGTTTAACTATGGCTTTCTGATTCAGCTGGGTATTGTGCTGTTTTCGACCGTCGCAGTGTTCCAGCTGGTCACGCTGCCGGTGGAATATGACGCAAGCTATCGCGCACTGGAAACGCTGGAAAATGACCACCTGCTGGAAGGCGATGAAACCAAGATGGCAGGAAAGGTGCTGCACGCAGCGGCACTGACCTATGTAGCGGCGCTGCTTTCGAGCTTGGCGCAGCTGCTGCGTCTGATTCTGCTGTTCGGCAGACGAAATAACGACTAGAGGTTCTGCGCACAGCAGACCATGACAGAAAAGAAAGGATTTGTCCATCATGCCAGAATATACCGCAAGGCAGGCAGCTGTGCAGGCTTTGATGAAAGTAAATGGTGAGGGAGGATATTCCAACCTCGTTTTAAATGAAACCCTCAAAAAAAGCGGGCTGTCGCCGGTGGACACCTCCTTTGCAAGCAGACTGTTTTACGGCGCGCTGGAGCGAAAGCTGACCCTCGATCACATCATCGGGGCCTACTCCAAAAAGCCGGTGTCCAAGCTCACTCCCGCTGTGGCGGAGATTTTGCGGATCAGTCTGTACCAGATGCTCTATCTGGATAACGTGCCCGATGCTGCTGCGGTGGACGAGGCGGTTAAGCTGACCCGCCGAATGAAGGTATCGAGCGCTTCCGGTTTTGTCAATGCGGTGCTTCGCAGCTTTTTGCGGGATGAAAAGAAGATTCCGCCGGTCAAGGGCAACCGCCTGAGAAAGCTGGAGGTCCGCTACTCCTGCCCACAGTGGATCATACGGGAACTTTTGGAAAACTATGGGGAGGAAGCGACCATCGCCACACTGGAGCGTTCGCTGGACAGACCGCCCTTGTATGCGCGGGTCAATACCACCAGGATAAGCGTGGCAGACTGCGTCAGAGAGCTGGAGCAGGAAGGCGTGCAGGTCCAGGTGGATGAGCAGCTCGAGGGCTGCATCCAGCTGTTTGACACGGCGTCGCTCGAAAAATTGCAGAGCTTTGAAAAGGGCCTGTTTTATATTCAGGACAAATCCTCCCAGCTGTGCGCCTGCAGCCTACAGGCGCAGCAGGGACAGCGGGTGCTCGACAGCTGCGCGGCGCCCGGGTCCAAGTCCTTTTCGGTGGCACAGCAGATGAACAAAGAGGGGGAGATCATCAGCTGTGACATCTTTGAGGAAAAAATTCGAAAGATATCCTCCGGTGCACAGCGTCTGGGACTGAGCTGTGTGCATCCGCAGCTGTGCGATGCCACCCAGTTTACGCCGGCGCTCGGCAGCTTCGACCGTGTGCTGTGTGATGCACCGTGTTCGGGACTGGGAATTATCGCCCGCAAACCGGAGATCAAATATAAAAAGGCGGAGGAACTGCGGCAGCTGCCAGCCCTTCAGACGAAGATTCTGGAGAATGTATCCCGTTATCTGAAGGTAGAAGGCGTGTTGGTCTATTCGACCTGTACGCTGCTCAGGGAGGAAAACGACGGTGTGGTCGAGGCATTTTTACAGCAGCATCCGGAGTTTGTCCCCTGTCCGCTGCCAAAACAGGTGAGGGAAGCGGCACAGCTTGCCGATCCCGATGCCTGGAAGGTGACGCTGCTTGCGCAGATGGCGGATACGGATGGATTTTTTATTGCGTGTATGAAAAAGGTGCGGTGATATAACGTGGAGCAAAACAACCAATGGCAAGACAAACAGGACATTAAGTCGCTGGAGCTTGCAGAGCTGACCGAGGCGATGGTGCAGATGGGACAGCCCAAATTCCGCGGCAAGCAGGTGTATTCCTGGCTGCACGAAAAGCGGGTGGAATCCTTTGAGGAGATGTCCAATCTGCCGGCGGCATTTCGCCAGCAGCTTGCGCAGAACTACTACATAAACAGCCTGTCGATCATCCGCAAACTGACATCAAAGATTGACGGCACCCAAAAGTATCTTCTGCGGCTCAAGGACAACAACTGCGTGGAAGCAGTTCTGATGAAATATAAGTATGGAAACTCGGTGTGCATCTCCACCCAGGTGGGCTGCCGGATGGGCTGCAAATTTTGTGCGTCCACGCTGGCGGGACTGGTGCGGTCGCTGGAACCGTCCGAGATGCTCGACGAAATCTACACCGTCACCCGCGACAGCGGCCAGCGGGTGAGCAACGTTGTTCTGATGGGCATCGGAGAACCGTTTGACAACTACGACAACGTGATGAAGTTTTTGCACATCCTGTCCTCGCCGGAGGGCTATAACCTCAGCCTGCGGCATCTGTCGTTGTCCACCTGCGGATTGGTGGACCGAATCTACCAGCTGGCAGAGGAAAAGGTGGGATTGACACTGTCCATCTCGCTGCATGCACCAAACGACGAGATCCGCAGCCAGACCATGCCGATCAATAAGCGGTATCCGATCGACGAGCTGCTGGAAGCCTGCCGGTATTATTTTAACAAGACAGGCCGAAGAATTTCGTTTGAATATGCTCTGATCGAAGGAGTCAACGACGAGGTGCGCCATGCCAATGAACTGGCAGACCGGTTAAGAGGAATGAGTGCCCACGTCAACCTGATTCCGGTCAATCCGGTCAAGGAAAGAGGATTTAAGAGAGGTTCCAGACAGCGCATAGAGGCATTTCAGAAGGCGCTGGAAGCAAGAGGTGTCAACGCGACCATCCGACGGGAGCTGGGAGCGGACATCAATGCGGCTTGCGGCCAGCTGCGCAGAGAATATGACCAGCAGCGCAGTCAGGGGAGGGAAGAGTTGTGATCAAATGTTTAGGAGCGACCGATACCGGACGAAAGCGGGAGCAGAATCAGGACGTCTTTGTCTGCCGCACCGTGGGAGAATGTTCCGGTTATGCCATCGTCTGTGACGGCATGGGCGGCGAAAAAGCAGGCGATGTGGCAAGCGCCACCGCCTGTCAGATGATTGAAAAATATCTTCAGCGCGATGTCAACGATCAGATGAGCGAGGCAGCGGCAAAAGCGGTCATCTTTTCTGCCATCAGCGCAGCCAACGCCAAGGTCTACTCGATGGCAAAGGGAAATCCGGATTATCACGGAATGGGCACCACGCTGGTGCTGGCTGTGGTGGTCGGAGAAAATATGCACATCGTCAACATTGGCGACAGCCGCATCTATATGGTGGAAAAAAAGGCGGTCAAACAGTTGACACATGACCACACACTGGTGCAGAATATGGTCGACCGCGGAGAGATCAGCCAGGAAGAAGCGGTCAATCACCCTAAAAAGCACTATATCACCCGTGCCATCGGCGTGGGAGATACACTGGATATTGATTATCAGATGTACGAGCTGAAAAAGGAAAGCATTGTTCTGCTGTGCAGCGACGGGCTTTCCAATTATCTGAAGGAAGAAAAGCTGCCGGAGATGCTCAAAAACTGCGTCCATAAGAACAGCATTCAGAGCCTGATTGATTATGCAAACAATCAGGGCGGCTTGGACAACATTACAGCAGTCATGCTGTATCGCAAATAAGGCCCGCTTTGCAGGAGGCAAGTTTACATGGATAAATACATTGGAAAGAAACTGGATGGACGTTATGAGATCAGGGAACTGATCGGCGTCGGCGGCATGGCCAATGTCTACAAGGCGTATGACGTGTTGGAGGATCGGATTGTTGCAGTCAAGATCCTTCGCGAGGAATACATGGACAACGACGAATTTATGCGCCGCTTCCGCAATGAATCCAGAGCCATTTCCCTGTTGGATCACCCCAACATCGTCAAGGTATATGACGTCATCTTTTCAAACCGCATCCAGTCGATTGTCATGGAATATATCGACGGGATTACGCTGAAAGATTATATAGATCAGGAGCATGTGCTGCGTTGGAAAGAGGCGGTCCATTTTACGGTGCAGATCCTCAAGGCACTGCAGCATGCCCATGATAAAGGCATCGTTCATCGGGATGTAAAGCCCCACAATATCATGCTGTTGTCCGACGGCAGCATCAAGATCACCGACTTTGGCATTGCGCGTTTTTCGCGCAGCAACACCAAGACCATCACCGACAAGGCGATCGGTTCGGTGCATTATATCAGCCCTGAACAGGCCAGCGGCGCCTGCACCGATGCACGAAGCGACCTGTATTCGCTGGGTGTCATGATGTTTGAGATGCTCACCGGCAAGCTGCCGTTTGAGGCAGATTCGCTGGTTTCGGTGGCAATCAAGCAGATTCAGAGCGAGCCGATCCGTCCGCGCTCCATTAACCCTGATATTCCGGAAGGGTTGGAGGAGATCGTCATGCGCGCTATGCAGAAGGACGCGTCCAAACGTTATCAGTCTGCCGCCGAGATGCTGCACGACATCGACGAGTTCAAAAAAAATCCGTCCATCGTATTTTCGTATAAATACGAACAGCCTGCTCAGGTGCACATTCAGAATGAATTTCGCCATCAGCAGGATGCAAAAAAAGTAGTACACAGGGATGCAAGACAGATGAAAAAAGAAAAAACACCTTCCAAAAGGAAGAACACACAGGACACGTATGAAAGAAAACCGCTGCCCGTCGTTCCGGTTATGGCAGGAATTGCTTTTGCTTTTTTGCTGGCAGCCTGTGCATTTATCGCAATGCTGTTTATTGTGAATAAGCCGTTTGAGCAGGTAGCAAACGCGACCGTTCCGGACCTGATCGGCATGAACTACGAGAGCATCAAGACAAAGTATGCCGAACAGTTCAAGATCGTGGTGGAGGAAGAAGGACCGAGCAGCCTGTACGAGGCGGGTGAGATCTATGAGCAGAATCCCGACCCAGGCAAGGTGGTCAAGGAGAATTCCACCATCAACATCAAGGTCAGCACCGGCAAACAGACCATCATTCTGGAAGATTACGCCGGCAAGGACTCCACCGAGGTATTCCGCGATCTGAGCAAGAACAACCTCAAGTGGAGCGAAACTGAAACCTATTCCAACGAATATGCCGCCGGCACGGTAGTAACGACCTCGCCAGGAGCCGGAGAGGAAGTAGCTGAGGGCGATGAGATCAGCGTCTATGTCAGCCTTGGTTCGCAGGATCAGAACCAGACCGTTCCGCTGGTCGTCGGCATGAACTTCCATGAGGCAAAGACGCTGCTTTCAACAAAGCGTCTGCGTATTGAATGTGTCGAAGAGGTAGACCCAGAGAGCGATCCTACCAACACCGAAGCGGCAGGTACCATTCTGGAACAGACTCCGAGCGAGGATGCGCTGGTACCGGCAGGTACTGTCATTCAGGTCACCGTCATGGGCGGCGACGGCTGGGAGGATCCGAACAAACCGCGTCAGGTTGAGATCAAGTTTGATCTGCCGCAGGGCGACGGCACCGTTCATGTACAGACCTTTGTGGACGGCACCGAAACCGGTTACGGCGATCCGGACCTGTCCAAACAGTCCACCTGGACCACCCGTCCAACAGGAAAGGGCGACGGTAAGGTAGAGATTTATATCGACGGAGAACTGTATCTGACCTACGATGTCAACTTTGATACCGGTGTCGTGGTACCGACCAGCGACCTGCAGGCAGTCGGTCAGAGTCTGGAAGCCCGCGATGACGAGGAGGATACACAGACTTCCGACGACGAGTATCCAGAGCCAAGTGACGATTAAACTGTTTCCCCACATCCTGTATGCAGGATGTGGGGATTTTGTATATCGGGAAAGGCTGCCAAATTTTACAGGCGGAGTACTCGCCTTTTGCTTTGAAATTTGGTATAATAAAAAGATACAGGGAGAAAAAGACAGAGGAAAAGATACTCTGCCGACAAGGGAGGGAAGGACGATGATAACACAGCAAAATCTCTGCATCCGTCCTCTGCAAAGGGAGGATCTGCCGGTGTTGGCAGCCTTTCAGATAGCAGAGGTTCGAGGGATGTATCAGGAGTGCAGGATCGAATCGGCGCTGATGCTGCAAAAGCAGCTGGAAAGCGACGGGCTTTGCAGTGAACAGTTCCAGATGCTGATGATCGAGGAGGACGCAAGGGCAGTCGGACTATTCTACCTCAACTTTATACGGGAGGGTCTGGTGCGGCTGGGATTTGTGCTGCATCCATCGGCACAGGGACATCACCTTGCTTCCCGTGTGCTGCTGCTGTGTCGGGACTACCTCATGGAAAATTTTCCCGTGGTCCGTTTGGAGGCGGATACCGACGTCGACAACATTGCAGCACAGAAGGTGCTGGAACGCTGTGGATTTCGTGCGGAAGGAATATTGAGAAAATACCGCTTTCACCACGGAAGTTATCACGACAGCTATCTATACAGTTTTATCAGGGATGAATGGAACAGAAATCAGGAGGGATCAGCAGTTTGACACAACAAAATGTTCAGGGAAGAATCATGAAATCGTTGGGCGGATTTTACTATGTATCCGATCCCCGAAATAAAGGGGAGATGATCGAGTGCAGAGCCCGCGGCGCCTTCCGGCAGCAGAACATCAAACCCTGCGTCGGCGACTGGGTGGAGGTGGAACTCACGCCGCAGGGCAAGGGATATGTGCTGCAGGTGCAGCCGCGCAAAAACAGTCTGGTGCGTCCGCCGCTGGCAAACCTTGACCAGCTGGTGCTGGTGGTTTCCATCGCCGACCCTGCTCCCAACGCTTTTGTCCTGGACAAGCTGATCGCCATTGCAGAGTATCAGCAGATCGAGCCGGTCATCGTCATCACCAAGTGTGACCTGGCAGACCCGTCCGAATTTGCACAGATCTACCGTCAGGCAGGGTTTACTGTGCTGGAGACAAAGACGCTGGCACACGAGGGCATCGAGGAGGTCATGGAGATGCTGCGCGACAAGACCAGCGCCTTCTGCGGAAACTCCGGTGCAGGCAAATCGACGCTGCTCAACGCCATCGACCCCAGACTGAGCCTGGATACCGGCGACATCAGCCAGAAGCTGGGACGCGGACGCCATACCACCCGCCACGTTGAGCTGTACGAACTGCCTCAGGGCGGATTTGTAGCGGACACCCCGGGATTTTCGGCGGTAGACTTGGAAAAGTTCCAGATCATCCTCAAGGACGAGCTGGCAGACTGTTTCCGCGAGATGCGCCAGTACGAAGGACAGTGCCGCTTCCGCGGATGTTCCCACACCAAGGAAGCAGGATGTGCAGTGCTGGAGGCGGTGAAAAACGGAGAAATTGCACCGAGCCGTCACCAGAGCTATCTGGCGCTCTATGAACAGGCAAAAAATATCAAAGAGTGGGAAATTGGACGCGAAACAAAAGGACAGATGAAACTATGAACCGATGCGTAATATTTGGCGGCGGCGAGATTGCAGACCTGCGCTATGCGCAGAACTTGCTGCGGGAGGATGATTATATCATCTGTGCCGACCGAGGCTATGCCTACTGTGTGTCGATGGGTGTTATGCCCGATCTGGTGCTGGGAGATTTTGACTCGTACAACGGAAGCCTGCCGCAAAACTGTGAGCTGCTGCGCTATCCGGTGGAAAAGGACGATACCGACACCATGCTCGCCGTCAAGGAGGCGATCCGCCGCGGATACCATGAAATAATGATGCTGGGAATGCTGGGCGGCCGGCTTGACCACACGCTGGCTAATATTCAGACAGTGGTGTATGCGGTCGAACACGGAGAAACGGCACAGATTGTGGACAAGGACTGCCGCATCACCGCAATCAGGGATGGTCAGAGCGTGACCATCCCCTATGAGAGGGGCTTTCACTTTTCGGTGTTCTGCCACAGCGACAGAGCGGATGGCGTCACCATTCACCACGCAAAGTATGAAACGGAGGATGCTTCCATCGACAACCGCTTTCCGCTTGGCGTCAGCAATGCCTTTTTGCCAGGGGAGGACGCCACCGTGCATGTTCGGGAGGGAATACTGGTAATTATCGCCAACCGAGGGGAATAGATGAACAAAATAAACCTTTTTGGCATAGAATGCAGCAGTGTTGATGTTAAGGAGGTATTGTTTATGAAAGTCGTTGTTATCAAAAGTCCCCGTTTCCTTTCCGGTATTTTAAGGATGATCTTTAAAATACATAAGAGCGAAGAAAACTAAACCGGTGTATCTGTTCGCAGGGAATTTCCCTGCGGACAGATACACCGGTAAGGATACCAAACGTAAGGACAAGCAATCTGAACAAAGAATAGGAGATAACACAAGATGAACTGGACTGAAGTGAAGATTTATACCACAAGCGAAGGAATCGAACCGTTGACCGGCAGCCTGCTGGATCTGGGCATCCAGGGCTTCATGATTGAGGATGCGAAGGACTTTGACGAATTCCTCCACGACACCACTCCTCACTGGGACTATATCGACCAGGAGGTTATGGCACACATGAAGGACTGTGAGACCAGCGTGACCCTCTATCTGCCAAACAACCCACAGGGTATGGAGGAGATGGCAGCAGCCAGAGAGATTCTGGCGCGGTTAAAATCGCAGGACACCGAGGGACTCTATGGACGTCTGGAGATGGAATTAAAAAACCTCAATGAGGAGGACTGGTCCAACGCCTGGAAAAAATATTACCATCCAGTCAAGGTCGGAAAACATCTGGTTGTCTGCCCATCCTGGGAAGAATATGACCGTCAGCCGGACGATGTTGTGCTGACCCTCAATCCAGGCATGGCCTTTGGCACCGGAACCCATGATACCACCAGACTGTGTATGGAGCTGCTGGAGGAGTATTTGACCAAGGACGACTGTGTGCTCGACGTCGGATGCGGAAGCGGTATTCTGGCCATCACAGCGGCGCTGCTGGGTGCAAAAGAGATCAAGGGCTGTGACATCGACGAGGTCGCTGTCAAGGTTGCCGGCGAAAACGCCGACCTCAACGGCGTAGGTGACCGCATCGCCTTCCATCGGGGAGATCTCACCAGCCAGGTCGAGGGCAGCTTCCAGGTGATCTGCGCCAACATCGTCGCGGATGTCATCATCCGGCTGAGCCAGGATGTCGGCAAATACCTTGCAGAGGGCGGCATCTTTATCACCTCCGGTATCATCGACACCCGTGAACAGGATGTCCGCGATGCGCTGGATCGCTGTGGATTTGAGGTCATCGACCGCAGAACCTCCGGCGGATGGGTCGCTATGGCCTGCAAGGCAAAATAAACAGGAGAAAAACAATGCCCAGATTTTTTACACAGACCATCAGTCAGCAGGGTGGCACCATCACCGGCGACGATGCCAGACACATCGCGCGGGTACTTCGCATGAAGGTAGGAGATCCGCTGACAGTATGTGACACAAAAGGCTATGACTATGAATGTATGATAGAAGCGCTGGACGACCATCAGGTACAGCTGAAGGTGCTGGACGTGCTGCCCAGTCAGAGCGAGCCGACGGTAAAGGTGCATCTGTATCAGGCGATGCCCAAGGCGGACAAGCTGGAACTGATCGTTCAAAAGGCGGTGGAGCTTGGTGTGGATGCCATTACGCCGGTGCTGACACGGCGCTGTGTCTCCAAACCGGATCAGAAGTCGATGGCAAAGAAGCTGGAGCGCTACAATCGAATTGCGCTGGAAGCGGCAAAGCAGAGCGGCCGCGGCAAGGTGCCGCAGGTGCTGCCGATGCTGGAACTGCCTGCCGCTCTGCAGCAGATGCAGCAGGCGGATTGTGCCATCCTCTTTTATGAAAATGCAACTGCACCGGCTCGCCAGGTAATCCAGCAGGCGGGAAAGGAGATCGCCGTGCTCATCGGAGCAGAAGGCGGTTTTGATGAGGAGGAAGTTTTGCAGGCGCAGCAGGCAGGCTGTCAGGTGCTGTCGCTTGGCAAGCGAATCCTGCGCTGTGAAACAGCACCGCTGGCAGCGCTCTCCATCATCATGTTTGAAACGGGAAATATGGAATAACACGATGCAGCAATTTTAACCACAGAAAGAATGGATGTAAACATGGCACAGCAGAGACAACAACCGCAGAGACAACGGCCACAGAGACAACAGCCGCAACAACACCATAAAAAGAAAAGAAGATCTGGAACAGGGGCTGCACTTGGACTGGTTTTGATTCTTCTGCTTGGAGCAATCACAGTAGGTGCGGTTTTACTGGCGCAGAACAATCAAAAGCCTTCCGAAGAGCAGAACAATCAGCAGTCCCAGTCTTCTGACGAGGAAACGATTGAGGAAGAGCAGCCAACCCAGCCGAAGGAAGAGGAAGCGCAGCAGGAGGAGTCCTCGGAGGAACAGGACACCCAGAAGCTGGCAGAGGAGTTTGCACAGGAAAAGCAGGAGTGGTATCTGCTGCTTGCCAATGTGGATAACCCTTTGCCGCAGGATTTCACCGTTGAGACCGAAGTGGTGCAGAACAGCTTTGAGATGGATGCCCGCGTTGCTCAGACGATGCGCAATATGATCGACGCGGCAGCCAAAGACGGAGTGGACCTGTTGGTCTGCTCGGCCTACCGTTCCATTGAAAAACAGCAGACACTGTTTGATGAACAGGTGCAGATTTATCTCAACCAGGGAAAGAGCCGGCAGGAGGCATACGACCTGACTGCCAGTGCCATCGCTATTCCAGGCACCAGTGAACATCACACCGGACTGGCAGCGGACATCGTCACACCGACCCACCAGACACTCGACCCGGAGTTTGCTGATACCGAGGCAGGACAGTGGCTGCAGGAGCACGCGTGGGAGTACGGCTTTGTACTGCGCTATCCCGAGGACAAACAGGACGTCACCAAGATCATCTATGAGTCGTGGCATTACCGTTTTGTCGGCAAGACCCATGCAAAGCTGATGAAGGAGAGCGGACTGTGCCTGGAGGAATATTTACAGCAGGAGGTGCCGGAAGGTTACACCGGCATCAGTGACCCGTTTGCTGACCCACAGGTTTCTTAAAAAACAATCTTAAGAGCGGAGGGGACAGCGTGCGCAAAAGAAAAAGCAGGTCACAGAAAATCTTTGACCAGGTGTGCATTCATCTGATTTTTTTGCTGTCCGCTTTTTTGATTTTGCTGCTGGGAATCCGCACTGCGGGCAGGACGATTGATTTTGCCCAGGCTGAAAAGATCGAGATCATCAACCATCTGGTCGATGGATTGGGCGAAAGCTCCAAACTTACGGTGCAGGGCAAACGGCTGCAAACAGTGGTTTATAAATACCTGGAAGCGCTGGTCGAGGCAGTTGCCGACTTTGAGTTTATTCCGCGCAACGATTTCAGCGTTCTGACCCAGGTGATCAATGCGCTTCCGGAGGAAACCGAGGTGCTGTCCTTTACCTATCATGGGCGAAATCTGAGCATCCGCACCGCCCAGCCGACAGCTCGACAGGTACTGGAGATGGTGGAAAAGCTGGAACAGCGTGTGGAAGGACCTGATGGATTTGAAAAGATTGTTTACAGCTATTATTTTGACAACAGCGGACAGTGTATCGCTGAAATCAGTATGATCGCACATCCTTATGAGGAATATAACCTGAAGGAAGAGCTGGAAAACCGATTCTTTCCCGAACCGGTGATCGGACAGTCGGGCGAAGAAGCGTCATAAACATTGGAGGAAGAACAACATGGAAAAAGCAAAGATCGACCGTATCAGTGAGCTGTCCAGAAAATCGAGAGTGCAGCCGCTGACCGAGGAAGAAAAGCGCGAACAGCAGGCGCTGCGGCAGGAGTATATCGACAGCATGAAGGGAAGCCTTCGTGCAACGTTGGATCACTCGGTGATCGTCCGTCCCGATGGAACAAGGGAGCGGGTCAGCGACCGCAAAAAAGAAAAATAAACCTAGAAAAAACAGCCTGTGAAAATTTTTCACAGGCTGTTTTTGAATCGTGTTATGACAAAAAGAGGTTCCATTTGAAAGAACTATTTTGCCGATGGATCGGTCAGCATTCGGTCGACTGCGCTGAACAGTGCATAAACCGAAGCCGCGATAATATCAGTGTGGACGCCGCAGCCCCAGAACGCCTTTCCTTGTTCCGAGGTGATGCCGATGTAGGCGATCGCGCGGGAGGTCGAACCGCGTTCCAGCGCGTGCTCCTGGTAGACAATGTCGTGGAAACGGATGTCCAAACCTTTACGCAGAGCGTTGCTCACCGCGTCGAATCGACCGTTGCCTCGGCCAGTCAGCTCCAGCTGTTCTCCGCGCACCGTCAGCGATACGGTGGTGTGGTATTCCTTCTTGTGTACAAAGTAGAAGTCGTCGAGCTGAATCGGAGCATTCAGATTGAGATAGGTGTCGGTAAAGATTTTGTGTACCTCCTCCGGCGACAGTTCCTTGTGCTGGTGGTCGGAGATGCCTTTGATGAGGTAGCCAAATTCCTCTCGCATCGCCTTTGGCATATGGATGCCGTATTTGTGTTCCAGCAGATAACCGATGCCGCCCTTGCCGGACTGGGAGTTGATGCGGATGACGTCGTGCTCATAGCTGCGTCCAATGTCCTCGGGGTCGATGGGAAGGTAGGGAACATTCCAGTGGTCGCAGTCGTGAGTCTGCCGCCACTGCATTCCTTTGGCGATGGCGTCCTGATGAGAGCCGGAAAAGGCAGCAAACACCAGCTGACCGCCGTAGGGTTGACGAGGCGGAATATTCATACCGGTCGACTCCTCATAAACCTCAGCCACATGAGGCAGGTCGGACAGATCCAACTGTGGATCGACGCCATGGGAATAGAGGTTGAGTGCCAGCGTGATGAGGTCGACGTTGCCGGTGCGTTCACCGTTGCCAAACAGGGTACCTTCCACCCGCTGACCGCCGGCGAGGATGCCCAGTTCTGCTTCGGCAACAGCGCTGCCGCGGTCGTTGTGCGGATGCAGAGAGAGGATGACATGCTCACGGAAGTTGAGGTGGTCGCCCAGATATTCCACCTGATTGGCGTAGATGTGCGGCATCGACAGCGACACCGTCGAAGGCAGGTTGATAATGACCGGCCGATGTTCGTTTGGCTGCCAGGCGTCCAGTACTGCGTTGCAGATGCGAACGGCAAAGTCCGGTTCGGTGCCGGTGAAGCTTTCGGGAGTGTATTCCAGCAGGAATTCTCCGGCGGTGCGGGCAGCACATTCGGCAATCTTGCGGGTGCCGTTGACGGCAATCCGGATGATCTCCTCATCGGATTTGCAGAACACCTGCTGACGCTGGGCAACGGAGGTGGAGTTGTACAGATGGATGATGGCACGACGGCAGCCGCGCAGCGCCTCGAAGGTTTTTTCGATGATGTGGTCGCGCGCAGGAGTGATGACCTGGATGGTGACATCGTCAGGGATGAGGTGATGCTCGATCAGGCGGCGGACAAACTGAAACTCGGTGTCCGATGCGGCAGGAAATCCGACCTCGATCTCCCGAAAGCCGAGCTTACACAGAAACTGGAAAAATTCCAGCTTTTTCTCAAGGTCCATCGGCACAATCAACGCCTGATTGCCGTCGCGCAGATCGACGCTGCACCAGCGAGGAGCCTGGTCAATGTACTCCCGTTTGCTCCAGCGGCAGTCGGTGACCGGCGGATTAAAATAGTTGCGGGCATATTTCTGAACGTTTTTCACAGTAAAACTTCCTTTCGCAGGGACAAAAAAGGTCTTTCGTCCCTGAATATTTCAGAGACGAAAGACCGAAACTTCCGCGGTACCACCCTGATTCACACCGTTTAGGTGTGCACTCTGTTTGTACGGGCCATGCTGCCGATACAATGCCAGGATAACGGTCGGACAATTCCGCTGCCGCCTACTTTCCATCGGGATGGATTTGGGGACAGAGCTCCCAGGTCAGTTCGAACGGAGTTCCACCGCTGCCTTGCACCGGCCGGCAGTTCTCTGAGGAGGGTTGTCCGCCTACTATTCCTGTTCAACGCTGTTGTAATTTTTCTTTATGATAAATGGATTTTGTGAAAATGTCAAGTCTGAATTGCTTGCTACAAAATGGGTGAAAAAACAATATCGTACATAAGTAGTGACATTTTCCCATTATAGGAAAGCAAGATTTGAAAAGCAATAGAATCTTTGTTATACTAAAAATAGAAAGGGGGAAGTCTCGTGTATGCTAGAAAAAATTTGAGGTCTATTGTGACAATGTTTCTTGTGGTGCTTATTTTTCTTCTCCTTTTAGTGAGGTGTATACAGAGTCGCCCGCTCGATTTATCAAAGGTTAACGTTGAGGCAATCCAATCGATTGAATATGAGGTTCCCACACATGGAACGAGAAGAATTGTCAATCAACCAGAAAAAATAAAAGAAGAGTATGAGCGGTTGATTCGCGCGATAGAACATCAGGGGATGCTAAAAGCAAATGCACATCCTCCAAAAGGGTGCGCATGAATTCCAAGTTATGAGGTAAGGTATTGCCTCAAAATGAATAATGGGGAAACATTGTGCGACTGTATCTACGTGGATTGGCCATAACAAAAAACGGGCTGTGCACTGCACAGCCCGTTACTCTGCAAATTATTCTGCTTCCGGTTCAATCAGAGCATAGTTGCCATCGTGGCGTTTGTATACGACGTTGATTTCGCCAGATGCTGCGTTGCGGAATACGAAGAATTCATGATCGAGCATGTTCATCTGGAGGATTGCTTCCTCGACCTCCATCGGTTTGACTGGGAACCGTTTTGTCTTTACAACCTTATATTCATCCGGCTCGTACATTTCTTCGATAAATTCTGGAGTGAAGGATGCAGATTTCATCCGTTTTTCCAGTTTGTTTTTGTTCTTTACGATCTGACGGAACAAGGAGTCGACAACCGCTTCCAGAGCATCTTCACGTTCATCAGCGGTTCTTTCTGCACGGAAGAACAGACCTTCCGATTTGATGGTGACTTCGACGGTCTCATGATCGCCCGAATGAATGACGGTGACCTGGGACTGTGCACTGTCGCCAAAGAATTTATCAAATTTGGAAAGTTTCTTCTCAACTCTTGCACGGAAAGAATCTTTGATACCTGTATTTCTGGCTGTGATATTGATCTTCATCGCTTCAACCCCTTTTGCGGATAATGTACAAAATATATTAAGAAGCTTAATATGATTTTGTTGAGTTTATTATACTACGTTCCTCTCAAAAGGTCAAGGAGAATGTGATAAAAAACAATATCTTTTCTGTGAAAGAATTGCAAACGCCCAAAAAAGCAAAAGTTTTGCAGGAAAACAGCCCCAGAACCTGCATCACCACTGTACAAACAGGAGAGACGAGAGGGTAAATAGGGCATAAACACTTGCATTTGCAGGGCAAACTTGATATGATAAATCTGATTTCATAATGGGATACGGTCAGACAGAAAAGGAGAATCGCTGTTGAGAGTAGTATTGTCAGCGCCCTGCCACTTTGGGCTGGAGAGCGTTTTATCTTCCGAGATCCGCAGGATGGGCGGAGAAAATCTGGAGGTCACCGACGGAAGGATCACCTTCGAAGGGGACGAGAGCATGATTGCCAGAGCAAACATCGGACTGCGCACTGCCGAGCGCGTCCAGCTGGTGCTGGGCCGGTTTGAGGCGCGCAGCTTTGAAGAGCTGTTTCAGGGAGTCAAAAAGATTCCTTTTGAGGATTATATCGGCAAAAAGGATGCCTTTCCGGTCAAGGGCGGATGGTCGTTAAAGTCGCAGCTGTTCAGCATCTCCGACTGCCAGTCGATCATCAAAAAGGCAATCGTCACCCGATTGCAGGAGGTGTACAACCTCAGCTGGTTTGAGGAAACCGGCACCACCTATGCGGTGGAATTTGGCATCAACCACGACCAGGTGATGATTACGCTGGACACCACCGGCACCGGACTGCACAAGCGCGGCTACCGCAAAAATGCGGTGCTTGCTCCGATCAAAGAGACGCTGGCGGCGGGCATCATCGACCTTGCCCACGTCTATCCAGACTCGATTTTGTACGACCCGTTCTGCGGTTCAGGCACCATGCTCATCGAGTCGGCGCTGCACGCTCTGCGCATCGCGCCAGGTCTGCGCCGCCGCTTTGCCGCAGAAAAATGGGACTGGCTGCCGCAGACCGTCTGGCAGCAGGAGCGCCAGCGCGCCTTTGATCTGATCCGCCGCGATGCCACCTTCCGCGCTTACGGCAGCGACATCGACCCGCAGGCGGTGGAACTTGCCCAGTACAATGCAAAACAGGCAGGTGTAGGCGGACGCATCCAGGTGGTACAGCGCGATGTCAAAGATTTCCACATTCCGGTGGAAAAAGGCGTGGTCATCTGCAACCCACCGTACGGCGAGCGTCTGCTCGATTTAAAGACGGCGCAGGACATCTATCAGACGATGGGTGAGGTGTTTAATCAGGGTTATCCGCACCGCTATTACATCATCAGCCCTGACATGGAGTTTGAAAAGTCATTTGGAAGGGTAGCGGACAAGCGCCGCAAGCTCTACAACGGCATGATCCCGTGTCAGCTGTATATGTACTTTGAAAAGGACGGCGCAAAGCCCGCACCCAAAGCACAAAAGAAACCTGCTTCTTTCCAGAAACCCAAAAAACAGTACCGATAAAAGCACAGGCAGAGCCGATCAAAGCGGCTCTGCCTGTTTTTAACATAAGATGGAGGAAATGGGGGAAAGCGATGGAAAAAGAAAAGTTTATCTATTCACCAACAGCAAGCTTGGGAGAAACAGAGGAGACAAACGCAATCGAACAGTCGGTGCAGGAAAAGTATCCCTGTCCGTGCTGCGGATGCCTCACCCTTCCGGTACCCAGCGAGGATGCGCTGGCTTATGTCTGTCCGGTGTGTTTTTGGGAAAACGATGTGTTTATTGCCACCGATGAGGAGCCGAGTGACGAAAACCACGGGATGACCCTGCGGGAAGCGCGCAGCAACTATCGGGAGTTTGGCGCCTGCTGTGAAAGGATGCTGTGTTATGTGCGAAAGCCATATCCGCAGGAGCTGCCAAAGCAGGAGGATTTGTCCAGCAGCAGGTCTACGGCGGCAGCCAGAGCCGCTGCACTGCGGCGGTTGTAATGTACGCCGTCGACCGACAGCCCCAGCTGACGTGTGCGCTCCAGATGGGCTTTTATCGGAGGAAAGAGGGTCATGCCGGCGGAATCAAGCATCCGAGGAAGGTTGCGGTGCTGCCAGGAAAAGCTGCAAGGGGAAGGTGCAAGATGAAGCTGCATCCCGTACAGATCGACAAAGCCGCAGCCATACCGGTGGGCAAGCGAGCGGATGATCTGGTTGTAGCGGCAGATTTTGTCGTGCGGAAAATGTTCCAGCTGGAGATAGGGAATGCCGATCAAAATGACATGCAGTTGACGGCGCTTTAAATATTCCAACATCTGTTCATAGGCAAAGGCAAACTCCTTGTCGTCGGTGATGCACTGCATCCTGCGGCAGCGAGGAGCAAACTGCATCGCCCACAGGGGCGACAGTGTGCACAGATAGGGCAGCAGCAGGTCGTTGGTGCCGATGCCGACGACACAGGTGTCGATCGTTTCGGCGGCACAGCCGTCGAGGATACGGCGCAGACGCTGGGTCATCCGATGCAGGGTGTCCCCGTTTTTACCGGCGTTGATGACCGGCTGATTAGTTTTCAGGCGGTCGATATAGGAATAGCCGACTCTGCCGTAGGTCAGGCTGTCTCCGATGCACAGAATGGCCATAAAATCTCCCCTTTTCTGATGATGAAATGTAACAGCATCATAGCACAAACCATCTCTTCTGTCGAGCAGAAAATAATGAAAAAACTGCCGCTGTTTTGTAAAGACAGCGGCAGTTTTTTGATGTACAGATTAAAGAATGATATTTTTCTGGTTGCCGTCCAGATAGCTCTGGATGTTGTCGAATACGATCTCTGCGCGGGCAATCATCGACTCAGCCGAAGCAAAGGCAACGTGTGGAGTAACGATGGTGTTTTTGCTGTGCAGAAGTGGATGATCGGTGGAAAGCGGCGGCTCCTTCTCAAAGACGTCGATGCCTGCACCGGCGAGGTAGCCGCTGTTTAAAGCGTCTGCCAGTGCCTGCGAATCGACCACCGGTCCGCGGGCAGTGTTGATGAGGTAAGCACCCTGTTTCATCTTGTCGATGCTCTGTGCGTTGATGAGGTGCTTGGACTCCTCATTGATCGGGCAGTGCAGCGAAACGATGTCCGACTGCTGGAGCAGCTCGTCGAGCGAAACAAACTCGATGAAGGATGGTTCTTTTCCGGTGACGTGGCGTTTGTAGCCCAGCACCTTGCAGCCAAAGGCGTGGCACAGCTCGGCAGTACGGCAGCCGATGGCACCGGCGCCGACGATGCCGACCGTCTTGCCGCGAAGCTCACAGCCGACCAGACCGTCTTTGGTCTGTCCCTGACGGCAGCGCTGTTCCACCTGCGGGATGTTGCGCAGCAGCGAGAGCATCATGCACAGAGCGATCTCGGCGACTGCCTGGGTGGAATATCCGGCAGCGTTGCTGACCTTGACGCCCATCTCTTTGGCGGCATCCAGATCGACGTGATCGACACCGGTAAAGGCAACGTCGATGAACTTCAGATTTTTGCAGGCGAGGATGACCTCACCGGACAGCGGCATATTGGCGATCATCAGAATATCAGCGTCTTTTGCACGCTCGATTTGAACCTGTGGATCGGTGTCCTTCGGATAAGCAACAAAGGTGTGACCGGCGTCAGTGAGCGGTTTTGCACAGGCAGCCAAGGTCTCCTCGGAAACTCCCAGCGATTCCAGCAGAACGATTTTCATAAACAATCCCTCCATAGTGGCTTGATGAGTCAAAAACTATCCTCATTATAGTCCCTTTTTTGGGGGATGTAAATCTTTTTTGGAAGAATCGGCAGAGCTGTTTGCCGGTCTGCACAGGGAGCGCACCCAGAGCGGACAGATCACCAGATAGAGGATCAGAGCCAGAAGAAACGGCGCATCCTCCACATAAGGGCGCGGATACAGCGAAAATATAAAGTTGCAGCACCAGAGCAGAGGAAGCGGCAGCAGTCCCCACAGATTGTGGCAGAGCCAGCGGCGGCGCGCCGTTTCCTTCTGCGGCGATTCCAGTTTCCAGCAGCAGCCCAGCGCGATGGTGAGCGCCAGCAGCTGGAGCAGGATGCCTGGAATCAGCAGGAAAACACGTTGATACTCCTTCCACAGCAGCGCGCTGACGAGGAAGCCGGCATAGTTTAAAAAGGTGGCGAAAGGAAATGCCTGCATCCGGTGTCTGCCCGAGGAAGGAGGATCAGCCTTCTCGGAGGATGCAGCTGCAGGAGCAGCAGGTTCTTCTGCGCTGTCGTCGAGCAGATAGTCGGTCGTCACCGAAAATAGCCTTGCCAACGTGAGCAGCTTTTCCAGCTCCGGCTGGGATTCGTTTCGCTCCCAGAGCGAGACTGCCTGTCGGGAGACCGAGAGCTTTTCGGCGAGCGTCTCCTGCGACCAGCCGTTTTTTCTGCGGAGCATCCCGATTTTTTCACCGATGGTCATGATGATCCCTCATTTTGCGTTTGATGTTAAGCAAAGTTTAGCAGGCAGGAGGGAAAAATACAACCAAGCGCCTCTTTCTTTTGCCGCAAGTGCTGCTTGCGTCCTGAAAAAAGGGCGCAAATACGCCAAAATTTAATTGAGCAGCCATACGCCAAGATTTAAATAGCCTGCAAACACCAGCCACAGAAGATATGGAATCTGCAGCAGAGCGGCAGTTTTGTTGACCCGATAAAACGAGCGGATCATCTGTACAACCAGCACGATCAGCAGCACCAGCCACAAGAGCGCGGGCAGATAGAGCGAAAGCCGGAAAAACAGCACCGGCCAGAGCAGGTTTACAATCAGCTGGACAAAATACAAAAGCAGCGACGAGGAATACAGTGCGCCTTTGATCGAGAACACCTCGGTCAGCGAGCGCAGAATCATCCAGGCGGACACCGCCATCAGGATAAACAGGATGGTCCAGACCACCGGAAAGACGATGCCTGGCGGAGAAAAAGGCGGGCGCACAAGATCGGGGTAGCGGCCCATGCCGTCGCCGGACAGCAGAACGGACAGTCCGCTGACCGCTGCGACCAGCACAAGGTTTAAGGCCAGCGCAAGCAGGGATTGTTTTTTTGACATAATCTCATCTCCTGAATCAATTTAGACGGAAAAGGACGGACGTACATTATTTTTGCCTTTTCTTTCGCCGTTATTTATTGTATTATGGTATCACGCAGGAATTTTATGACAGAGGTGAATGAAAAAATGGCTAAAGAAGATTTTTTCAAGCGTCAAATTGAAGGAATTATCCGCGTATACGCAAAGCTGCTGTTTAACAAGGAGTATAAAGGGGACGAGTGGGAGGAAGAAATTCCAACGACGCCGGAAGGCGAGGAACTCTCCCTGCAGGACGACCTGGACCGGATGCTGGGACAGGGTGAGATCGGTCAGGCGGAGGACCTGCTGTTTGAGGTGCTGGAGGAAGCGGTGGCTCAGAAGGTCAGCCGCAGGGAATGTGAGGAGCTGGTCACCTGGTTTTATGAACAGCTGAGCAGAATGAGTGACGAGGAGCTGGAGCGTGGAGACTTTAGCAGAGAGGAAATTATCGACGGACAGGCACAGGCCCTCTATCTGTGCATCCAGACGGAGTATTAAGCGGCCTGTCTGTGTCAGCGCGCTCACCTTTTTGACGGTGACCGCTCTGTTTTTGCCGCTGTATGAACGGATGCTGGAATACGGCTGGTACCGTCGTCTGCTGTTGGCAGGTGCAGCGGTGCTGACTTTGTTGCTGGTACTAAACGCCCTTTCCCTGATGCACCTGCCCAAACGGCGGATGTCGCTGATCTGGCTGGTGGGTGTTTCGGTGACGGCGGCGCTGGTTGTGGAATTTGCTTCTCTCGAGCGCACCGTCGGTCGGGTACAGCCCTTTGACGGAACTTCGCCGACGATCTGTGCGCGGGTGCTGGAGTGGGACCGAACCGACTATGGAAGCAAGTATCTGATCGAAACGCTGGACAACGAAAGCTTTCCCAATCATCTCCGCGCCAGATTGTATACCTATCAGGAACAGGCAGCGGAAGCCGGAGATATCATCCAGATTACGGCGCCGGTGACCGCTGACATCCAAAATTATGATAAAAGCCGCGGCATCTATTTCTATGTCTTTGGCGGAGAGACCGCCATCGAGTGTATCCGGTCGCAGGAGCTTCTGCGCGACCGCATCATCGAAGAAACCCAAACACTGTATGACGATCCGGTGCTGGGAATTGTGGAAGGCGTGTTGTTTGGCGAAAAGGGAAATATCGAAGAGCCAATCCGCCAGATGATGACCGACGCAGGTCTGGTGCATCTTCTGGCAGTTTCGGGCATCCATATCAGCCTGATGGGAGCATTCTGTGGAAAACTGTTCTCCTTTGTCAGGATACCCAAACGGTTTGCAGCGCTTCTTTCGCTGGGACCGGTGTGGGGATATATCGCGCTGGCACAGTTTTCTCCGTCGGCGGTCCGCGCCGGCATCATGGCGACGATGTACACTTTGGGAATGCTGCTGCAAAGGGAAGGAGATACTCTGGCTGCCCTTTGTACAGCAGCCATCGCCGTGCTTGCCGTGTCGCCATATTCGCTGTATTCCATTTCGTTTCAGCTTTCCTTTCTCATCACATTGGGCATTATCCTCTGCACCAGTCCGATTGCGCAGGTGCTTTTGACCACCGGTCCGGTCGACTGGCTGATGGGAAGAGGCGGAGAGCGGATGGAGAAACTGCTGCGAACCCTCTGCTCCACCGCGGCAGCTTCGCTTGCGGCGACGGTGTTTTCGATGCCGGTGATGTTGTACCACTTTCAGTACACCGCCATTTGGGGTGTACTGGCAGCGGAGCTGGCCCTATGGGCAGCAGCTCCGCTGATGGTCTTTGCCGTGCTTTCGGTGCTGTTTGCACTGCTGCACAGCCTGAGCGGATGGCTTGTCTTTTTGCTGGTTGCAAGGGTTGCTGCGGGATTTGCCGGAATCTTTGCACGGTGGATTCTGCTGGTGAGCAAAGCGATCTCCTCGCTGCCAGGAGCGCTGTTTTATTCGCACGATATTTCGATGATGCTGTGCGGCGGCGTTCTCGTTGCACTGTTGCTGCTTGCTGTCTGCAAGTGGAAAGGACTTTCCAATGCCGCAAAGCGCAGCCGCATGGCCTGCTTTGTCAGCTGTTCGGTGTTCTGCCTGTGCGTCACCATGACGGCAGAAACGCTGTCCGACAAAGGGATGCTCACCATCTTTTCGACCGAGAATGCGCTGGTGCTGACCCGCGACGGACAGGGAGCTTTGGTTGGGGATGTCTGTGACGAATATGAGGCACAGGATGTCCTGTCCATCCTTCGCTGTGAAGGAGTGGAGCGTCTGGAACTGGTGCTGTGTACCAGCGAGGATACCGACGAGAGTGTGGGACTGGATATGGTCGTCGAGCAAATGCGCCCGAAGATGGTAGCGGTGGAGCCAAAAGGAACGATGTATGCGCATATCCTGGAGGCGATGGACGGTACAGAGACAGTGTCGCCACAGTCGCTGTATGCGCAGCTTCTGGGAGGAGTCTCCATCCAGATGCTGGATGAAAGCGTGCAGATCGAAGCAGGCGGTAAAAAACTGTTAAAAACAGGGCAGAGATGTGATATAATAGACCAAGGCGGCAGCGAGGTGCGCAGAGTGTATCTGCTGCCCGAACAATCGGCGCTGAAGATCAACATGGACGGAAAGGCGGGAACACAGGGATGATCTTTAAAGAAGAAAGCCAGCTTTTGCAGAATATCAAGCTGGGGCATCTGTATCGGGTGTACCTGCTGTACGGGGAAGAAAAATATCTCAAGGAGATGTACCTCAAGCGTCTGATCCGTCTGGCGGCGCCGGAGGAGTTTGAATCGTTTAACCTTCACCGCTTTGACGGCGGAGATCTGGATGTTGATGCACTGCTGGATGCGTGCGAGGCAATGCCGTTTCTGGCAGAGCAGCGCTGCGTCGTGGTGGACAAATTTGATTTTGAGGGGCTTTCGGCCAAGGACAGAGAGAAAATTTCTGCGCTGCTGGAGGACCCACCTGAGACCACCGTGCTGATTCTGGTGGTGGACAAGGAGGAGTTTCTGCCAAAGAAAAGCGCCGCAGCTAAAAAACTGGTGGCGCTGTGCGACAAGGGCGGCGCAGTTTTGGAGCTGAAAAAGCGAAGCGGAAGCGATTTAACGCGATTTGTCCGCTCCAAACTGGAGAGCAGAGGCTGCACCATCACCAAGGATAACTGCGATTTGCTGATCGAGCGCTGCGAAAAGGACATGCTGACGCTGTCCGGTGAGCTGGAAAAGATCGGAGCTTATGCGCAGGGAAAATATGGCGCCGATGCGCAGCATCCGGTGGCAGTGACAGCGACGATGATCGAAGAGGTGACCTGCAAGACGGTCAGCGCTTCGGTGTACGATCTGTCCAGGGCGATCCTTGCCGATCGCTTTGAAAAGGCGATGCGCATTTTGGAGGACCTGATCTATCTGCGCTACCAGCCGACCGCAATTCTTGCGGCACTGTCGGGAGCCTATCTTGATTTATACATCGCCCGAACCGCCAAAAACATGGGTCAGGGCGAGGACGCCATCAAACAGAACTTTTCCTATAAAGGGCGGGATTTTGTGGTGCGCAACAGCCTGCGCGACTGCGCAAAGTATCCGCTGGAGGTATTGCAGCGCTCGGTCATCTACCTTGCGCAGACCGACCTGCGCATGAAGAGCACCCGTGCCGACAACAATCTGCTTCTGGAGCAGGCAGTGACCGAGCTGTTTTTAATCGCTTCGGGTCAGAAACAATAAGACACAAAGGAAGATTTGCAAGATGATACACACCGACCGCGCGATTGTAGTGGAAGGAAAATATGATAAAATAAAACTGGGCGGAATGGTCGACGGGGTCATTCTGTGCACCGATGGATTTCGCATCTATAAGGACAAAGAGATGCAGGCGCTGCTGCGCACCCTGGCAAAAAAACAGGGTCTGGCGGTGCTGACCGATTCGGATGCGGCAGGATTTCAGATTCGCAGCTTCCTGCGCAGCATCTGCGGAAAGGAAAATATCGTCGATGTCTATATTCCCGATCTGTACGGCAAGGAGAAGCGCAAAGCCCATCGCTCCAAGGAAGGAAAACTGGGAGTAGAGGGTGTGCCGGAGCAGATGCTGCTCGAAGCGCTGCAAAAGGCAGGTATCGGTGCATCTGCTGTGGAGCACGGCAGCACGCCGGTGGATAAGCTGCTTCTGTTTGAGCTGGGACTGTCCGGAGGACCGGACGCTGCCGGACGCCGCAAGGTGCTGATGCAGCATCTGAATCTGCCGCAGCACCTGAGCACCAATGCGCTGGTCACGGTGCTGGGAGCGCTGATGGATGCACCGCAGCTTGTGCAGCTGTGTGAGCAGCTGTTTAAAAACGAAGAAACAACGGATGAGGCGTAAGAAGGGGAGAAACGGTTGTGGGATTTAATACACTGACATTTCATTTTCTGTTCCTGCCGGTGGCTATGCTGCTGTTCTACGTCTGTCCGCCCAAATACAAAAATGCGGCGCTGGTACTGGCGTCGTTTCTGTTTTATGTGGCAAATGATCTGAAAAATCTGCCGATGCTGCTCTTTTCGGTGATGTTTGACTATCTTGTCTGTGCAAAGCTGGTGCGTTCCAACGGTCAGATGAAGGGCAGAAAGATTGCGTTCTGGCTGAGCATCATCAAGAATATCGGACTGATGATCGCGGCGATGGCGATGCGGGAGCTGTCGGCACAAGCCCTTCCGCTGGGACTGATGGTCTATACCGTCACCTCGATGGGCTATGTCATCGACGTCTACAACGGTGACGAGCGGTTTGACGGAAATATCGTGGACTATCTGCTGTTTACCTCCTTTTTTGGCAAGCTCTATGCCGGACCGATCGTGCAGTACTCCGACCTCAAGACACAGTGGGAAAGCCGAGATCTGTCGCTGGAGCATGTGCAGAAAGGATTGCAGCTGTATGTGGCAGGACTTGCGCGCCTGGTCATTCTGGCGGGAGGCATCCTTTCGGTGCAGCAGGCGGTGGAAGCCATCCCTGAGGGAGAAAAAACGGTACTGTCGGTGTGGGTGCTCATCATCACCTCCACCTTCGGTCTGTATTATACGCTGACCGGTTACTGTGATATGGCACGGGGACTGGCATCGTTTTTTGGCATGGAGTTTCCCGAAAACTTTAATTATCCGTTTCAGGCGCGGTCGGTCTCGGACTTTTTTAATCGCTTTAATATCACCGTCACCCGCTTTATCAACCGCTATGTCTATGTTTTTCTGGGTGCGGATACCAACGGCGTCCTCTCCACCATCGTAAATACCCTGCTGACCACCATGCTGATGGGACTGTGGTTTGGTCTGCGGTTAAATTATCTGGTGTGGGGAATCTATTTTACCTGCTTTATCCTGCTGGAAAAATATTTCCTGATGAAGTATCTGCAAAAGATACCGCCGATTTTTGACCGCATCTATACGTTTATCATCGTCATGTTCTCGTTTACCATCTTTTCGGGCAGCTCGCTGCGGGAAACGGCGGTAAATTTGCAGTGCATGTTTGGACTGGGCAGTCTGCCGCTGTTTAATAACCGTATGATCTACATTCTTTCTACCAATTATCTGATCATCCTGCTCAGCTTCTTTTTTGCGACCAGCCTGTCCGCAATCATCGGAAACTTTATCAGAGCAAAACTGCCGCGCCTTTTTCACATGGCAGGCGGACTGCTCTACTTTGGCATATTCGTCGCGTCTATTTCGTTTTTAATCTAGGAAAGGGGATTCGGCATGAAGTATAAGGTCCTTCCGGGGCTTCTCCTTGCGTTGCTGATGGGATCGGCGGGAGTGTGGGCGCTGTTGAGCCACGCCGGAGCTTTCCCAAAGTTTAACCGCTATTACCAGCTGGACGACTATCTGGAGGATGTGGAAGCAGCCATGCAGAAAAGCATCCCGTTTTCGGAGGAGCTGTCCTCTCTGGCGGTGACGCTAAAGATGGCAGGCGGCGCCAAGGAGTTTGACAATATTTTTATCGGGGACGATATTCTGGTGGAGGATATTGGAGATCCTGACCAGGAGCAGACCGAGCAAAATACCCAGGCACTCAATACGCTGGCGGAAAACAGCAGAATCCCGACCTATGTGATGCTGCTGCCGACCAAATGTGCGATCAAGCAGAATGAGATCCCACAGGTGGCGCCGCTGTTTAACCAGAAACAGTTCATCGAAAGAACCTACAATGGACTGCTGGGCAAGGTGACGGTGGTGGATGTCTATCCGACCCTGTTCTCCAAGCTGGAGGAGGATCTGTACTATAAAACAGACCCGCACCTGACGGCGCTGGGAGCGTACAGTGTCTATGAGGTGCTGGCACAGCGACTGGACAACACCCCAAAGCCGCAGGAGGATTTTGACATTCAGTATGTCAGCCACGACTATTACGGGCAGACCTATCAGCGATCGACCTATAAAAATGTATCGCCTGATGTCATTGCGCTCTACCGCTATCAGAAGAACAACCGCAATTATACCGTCACCCATAACGACGGCTATTCCTACACCTATGATTCGCTCTATCCTGAACAGCTGTTGATGCTGGAGGATGAGATGAATGTGCTGTTGGGAGGAAATACCGGCGACATCACCATCCGCAGCAATCTGCGCACACAAAATACCCTGTTGGTGGTGGGAGATGACAGCATCCTGCCGGTGCTGCCGTTTTTGGCAGCACATTATTCCCAGATCCGGTTTGTGGATCTGAGCGATATGAGCAAAGAGGAGATCGAGCAGATCGACTGCGGCAATTATCAGCGGATGCTGATTGCCTACTCGGTGGATACCTTTATCCACGATGCCGATCCGGCCAAGATGGTGTATCTGGACACCGAGCAAACAGGGGAGCAACCTCTTTCC
>NZ_CALXIN010000012.1 GCF_944388365.1 uncultured Negativibacillus sp.
CGTAAGCTCGCGTTTCATTCACCGAAGTGAACTCATTTATTATATCACGCGGTTTTGAGTTTGTCAAGCACTTTTTTCAAATTATTTTTGAGATTCTTTTTCGTTCGAATCTCAGTAACTTGAGGAGCGCTTTTCTTAACTTTTGGCTCAACCATGCGGTTTTGAGAGCCTTGCGTGTCGCTGTCTCGCTGACAGCTCATATATAATACCACGCCCAAATCTATTTGTCAACACTTTTTTTCAAAAAAATTGCCATTTTTTGAAAAAAGTGGGGTCGCCCCCACTTTTTCCCTTGTTTATGCGGTTTTTTTAGCCCTCTCCTTAAAGCCACAATCCGTAAAATCATTGAAAAAGCTCCCTCTCTATTGTAAAATAACCCCATAGAGGACAACCTGTGTTACAAAATTGCTCTTGAGAAAGAAGGAACTTTTATGCCGATCAATATTCCAAACGACCTGCCCGCATGGCAGACTCTTGAAAAAGAAAACATCTTTATCATGTCTGAAAAGCGCGCAGCCTCCCAGGATATCCGTCCACTGCATATTTTAATTCTAAATTTAATGCCAAAAAAGATTGATACCGAACGTCAGCTTCTCCGAATGCTCAGCAATACTCCTCTTCAGGTAAACATCGAATTGATGCAAACCTCCTCCCACCTCCCAAAAAACACGCCGCAGGAACATCTGCTTAAATTTTATAAAACCTTCGATGAATTGAAGGATCAAAACTTCGATGGAATGATTATCACCGGCGCACCGGTTGAACATCTGGAATTTGAGCAGGTCGAATACTGGCCGGAACTCTGCCGCATCATGGAATGGTCTAAATCGCACGTTCATTCCACTCTGCATATCTGTTGGGGTGCTCAGGCCGCACTCCATTATCATTATGGCCTGCGCAAAGTTCAGCTGCCCAAAAAGATGTTTGGCGTTTTTCCTCATACCATGCACGATAAGACCGTTCCTCTGCTGCGCGGCTTTGACGAAGTTTACTGGATGCCTCATTCCCGCCACACTGAGGTGCGCGAATCGGAGATCCGTTCGGTCGAGGGCCTGTATATCCTCTCCTCTTCTCCCATTGCAGGCGTAAATATTGTTTCTAACCATAACGGACGCCAAATTTTTATCTTTGGCCACTCCGAATACGAGGCAAACACCCTTGCAGAAGAATACTTCCGCGATCTTGGCAAACTCGATACTGTGGAACTTCCCTATCATTATTTTCCCAATGACGATCCGACCCAAAAACCAATCCGCACCTGGCGCAGTCATGCCTATCTGTTTTATTCCAACTGGCTCAACTACTATGTATACCAGTCCACACCGTATGACCTGTGCTCGATGCGCCTGGACCCGCAACGATAGAAAGGAGCATTTCCATGCTGTATGACCTCCATATTCACTCCTGGCATTCGGACGGAACCTGGTCCCCTGAACAGATTGCCGCTTTGTGTAAGCAAAAACAGATCGGCTGCTTTTCGATCACCGACCACAATCTGCTCTCCGCCTATCCCGAAGCGATGCAGGCTGCCCAAAAATATGGACTGCAATGTATCCCTGGCGTTGAGATTGATTGTATCCTCGATGGAAAAAGCTATCACGTGCTGGGCTATCAGGTCGATATTTTCCACAACGGACTGCGGAAACTGTTGGAAGATGCCCGCCTGGTGCTCGATCAGATGAGCGACCGGCTCATCGCTGCAATCGAACAACAGGACCCTCAACTTCCAGTTTCCACCCCTGACTACCTCTCCTATCAGAACGATCCTTCCCGCGGCGGCTGGAAGGGGCTCAACTACCTCATCGACCGAGGACTTGCCAGCGACTTTGACGAGGTCATGGCACTGTATACCCGCTACCATGTCACCTATGAAAAGAGCTCTTTTCCTTCGATGCAGGATACCTGCCGCACCATTCGGGAGGCCGGCGGCTATGCCGTCCTTGCCCATCCAGGAAACTACTTTGCACTCGATGATAAGCTGGAGGAAAATCTTGCAAAAACGGTCTGTGCGGGCGTACAGGGCGTGGAATGCTATTATCCGGCTCATTCGCCGGAATATCGCAGGCGCTGCGTCGATTTCTGCCGGCAGCATCAGCTTTTCATCACCTGCGGCGGCGACTGCCACGGCACCTTCCAGGAGGAGATCGACGGCATCTTCTATCACATCGGTGAGGCCTCGGTAGAGGATCAGCGCTTGTATCTTTGGAAATAAACCAAACTGGTATCATCTACGGAAAGAAGGAATTATCAAAGAACGCACAACTATCAAACTCCCATTTATAACCACATCATCTGAAATCAAGGAGTTTGCTTATGAACACTTTTTATTTGCATCATATTCCCTGTGTTTTATGGGGAAATCCGTCCGATAAAATTATTCTCACCGTCCATGGAAACCTGTCTTCCAAGACGGATGTTCCAATTCAAATTTTAGCCAAAGTTGCCTCTGCCAAAGGTTATCAGGTTCTCAGCTTTGATCTGCCGGAACATGGCGATCGCAAAGAAGAAGCAACCCTCTGTAAGGTACAGACCTGTGTACAGGAATTGCATCAAATTATCGACTATACTTCTGTCCATTGGAAGAACGTCTCGCTCTTTGCTAACAGTATTGGTGCATACTTCAGTCTGACCGCACTTCAGAATATTTCTCTTCAGCGTGCCCTGTTCCTCTCTCCGGTTCTGAATATGTTGGAAATCATTCAAGGGATGATGGCGGCTTTTGGCATCAGTGAAGAACAACTGTATCAGGAACAGACCATTTCTACTCCGATTGGACAAACGCTCTATTGGGATTACTACTGTTATGTAAAGGAGCACCCCGTTTCCCGCTGGAATACTCCAACCTGGATTCTTTCCGGTGCTAAAGATACTTTGTGCAGCCCACAAACCCTCCAAAGCTTTGTTGAGCAGTATCATTGTAGCCTTACCCTCTCCCCAGAATCGGAACATTACTTTCATACCGAGCACGATCTTTCTGTTCTGGAAAGTTGGTTCAAAGTCTGTATCTAACACTAACCCCCGAGGAAACAATTTCCTCAGGGGTTTTCTTACTTTTCCTTGTTGATTTTAAATTTGCCCAGACAGAGAAAGCTCATCAGAACAAAAACAATACTTCCTGATACAATCAGAAATATTTTATCTGTCCACCGCTCTTCATTTGACGGAATCTGTACCACAATCTCGCCCGTTGATAATGCCCCATCTTCATCCAGATGGGTTATTTCATAACCCACTGTATAAGTAAGCTCATCCGTTTCGGCATCGTAGCTGTAAAAGACCTGATCTTCGTCTATCTCTACCAGCGCATTCGGAATATCAGGCAGTTGAACATTCTCTCCACCACTCTCCACAAAATCCTGTATTCTTTCTGAAATAGTCTCCTCTTGCTTCCATTTCTTCTGAATGGGACTATCCGTATAAGTTAATTCCAATGCCATGCCATTCTCAATATAAATGGTATATCCAACTCCCGCAAAAACATTTCCATATTTTGTAGGAATTACCTTTGACAAAAAGAGCAAACCTCCCGACGGATTGTAGATGACTAAATAATATTCCGTCTCAAAGTCAGGATTTACTTTTTTTATTTCGGAAATTAAAGCATCATTTAACAGGTCTTTCCCTAATTTGACTTCTTCCTTTTCTGCATACGGCATAACGGATGATTCTTCATATGGTATGTTAAGAGCAACAAAATTTTCAATTCCATACTTCGAATCTGCTGTCTGCTTACTCTCCTGTTCCATTGTTATTTGCGTTCCACCTTCTTTGCTGATGATATATACAAGAAAAATCCCCGCCACGCATACAATCAACAGCAAAACCACTATGACTATCCTCTTTTTGTACCTGTTCATCATTTCTTCCTCCCTCCTTATTTTCCAATATCTCTCCAACCTCATTCTACCACGCTTTTATACTAAAAAAAACTCATAGTATACAGAACCCCCGAGGAAACAATTTCCTCAGGGGTTCTTGTTATAGCTGATACTGTTTTATTTTCTCCATCATCTTATCATAGCGCTCAATCGTACCATCTATCCGAAGTCTGTTCCTGTTCTCTGGCAGATTCTCTCACCACGTTAAAACTGGAATTTACGAATTCAGCCACTTTTTCAATAATCCATATATGGTTTGAACATCCTCTTTGCTGCACATTTGTTCGGATCTTCCTCTTGAGTAGTGATGTCCAAAATTACTATCCACATAAGTATTACCATTGATGACAACTGGATTTTTGTATCTCGGTCTGACATGAATATGCATATGTGGACATGGCTCCGGTGACTTATAAAAACTGTTCATTAAACAGCTCCAATTAAAGTGCTCTGCATTGAAAACTGCTTTTATGCATTTTTCATATTTCTTTATCAACAGAAAAAGTTCCATCCATTCATCATCTTTGAGTTCCGACAAAGAACCACAATGACGTTTTAATACTATAATGCACCGTCCGATATAATCTTGTTCATCCGCAAGGTAAACAGTCCAATACTTGGCATCTAATAATAAATACTTCTTGTCCTCTTCAGATAGATTACACCATTCGCATCTTTTCACTGTATTTCCTCCGACTTTGGATTTGTTTAACTGCTCTATAAAGATGTGTCACTTTAGGCTCCACACCCGACAATCGCTCACATTAGACACTTGCCTGTTTACACAGACCACCTGTCTTTGCACCGTGGGCGAATGAACCATGTTTCACTTTCCATTTTCGGAGAGTTGAATCAAATTCAATTCTCGTGGTGACAGCAAATTATTTTGATTTGAGCTGTTTGCTCTAACCGTCACCTTTACCCCTGAGAATATTGCTTCGCTCCATTCTCCGAAACACTTTTCTTTTGGTGGGACAAATATGGGACATATTTTGTCCTCTTTTCTGCGCAACAAATCCGCCTTTCCTCCGTCCGCGGGCTCAACAGTAAATCCTCACTGTAAACCCGAACGCGAAACTGCGTGCAGGCTCAGCAGGGCAATGTTTTTACTCTATGCTCAAATTGATTTTCTTCTCATTGCCCCCGAGAATGTCACTGCGCTCCATTCTCCAAAACACTTTTCTTTTGGCTTTACCTTTTCTTTTAGCAAAGAAAAGGTAAACTAGAAACCGGAGATATGGCCTCGTTCCATTGCACCGTAGATCCGCTTTTTAAATCCCTTGTGCTCCTTGTCCATCATCCGCACCCATTCCTTGGTGCGCTCACGGTTGGTGTTGCCGTCCGCCGGACACTTGCTCTTGACAATCGGTAAACCCTCGTGATGTACCGCCGCCGAGATCATGCTCTCCTCTGCCATCACCATCGGACGGATCATCGTCAGATCCTTCCTCGAAAGATAGGTCACCGGCTGGAAACACCCAACCCGTCCCTCCTGGAATAGATTCATAATAAACGTCTCGATTGCATCGTCGTAATGGTGCCCCAGCGCAATCTTGTTGCAGCCGTTTTCCTTGGCTGCATCGTGTAAACAACCGCGGCGCATCCGCGCACATAAAGAACATGGATTGCTTTCGTTGCGCACATCAAAGACGATCTGTCCAATCTCGGTTCGCTTGAGTACATAAGGCACTCCCAGTTCCTCACATAACTTTGCGATCGGAGAATAATCGGTCTCCACTCCACCAAAGCAGGGGTCCAGCGTGATGGCGACCACTTCATAATCAATCCCAATGTATTCCCGCAGCTTTGCAAGCCCATAGAGCAGCGCCACCGAATCCTTGCCGCCCGATACACCGACGGCAATCCTGTCTCCAGGCTGAATCATCTCGTATTTTTCAATCGCTCTGCGCATCAAACCGCACAGCTTCTGCATTGCACCCATCCTATTCCTCCTCGCGATGATTTCTGCGGTATGCCAGATAGTTTTCCAGAATGATTGTCGCCGCTACCGCGTCGATCACCTGCTTTCGCTTTTTGCCGCGGGTGTTGGTTTCGTTTAAAAATCCAATCGCCGAGACGGTCGTCTGACGTTCATCCCATAATACCACCGGCACCGAAACAAGCTCCTCGAGCTTCTCGGCAAATTCCTCGCACAGCTGCGCACGCGGTCCTTTGGAGCCGTCCATGTTGAGTGGATGTCCCACAACAACCAGCTCTGCGCCCTGTTCCTCCGCCTGCTTTGCTACCTTCTGGATGGTCGTCGGGAAGTGCTTTTCCTCCACCACACACACCGGACTTGCCAGCAATTCACTTTTATCACAGATGGCAATTCCCGTTCTGGAATCGCCAAAATCCACCGACATGATTTTCATACTTTTCCGCCTTTCCCTGTCAATTTCTGTACCTCAGGATACCATACCCACTTCTGATTTGCAATAAGTATCTTGCCCATCCAAATAACGCCGGACATCAAAAGCGGCCAGCAAATGCTGACCGCTTCTACCTCTTTTTGTCTTGACACCTAGTAGGTCAATACCTCGTAGCCGTCCTCGGTGACCGCTACGGTAATCTCCCACTGTGCACTCAGCTTGCCGTCGCTGGTGATTACCACCCAGTCCTGACCGTTTTCGTCCATCTTGACGTGGTAGCTGCCTTCGTTTACCATCGGCTCAATGGTAAAGACCATTCCTGGCACCAGCAGCATGTCGGTGCCGCGCTTGCCGACATAGCCGACCCATGGGTCCTCATGAAACTCCAGTCCAATGCCGTGACCGCCGATCTCCCGAACGACAGTGAATCCGTTTTTGTGTGCATGGTCGGAAACCGCCTGCGCGATGTCTCCCAAAAAGCCCCAGGGCTTCACTTCTTTCAGTCCCAGTTCCACACATTCTTTTGCCACCTTCACCAGATGGGCAGCAGCCTCGGATACTTCTCCGATGCAGAACATTCTGGACGAATCGGAAAAATAACCGTTGTAGATGGTGGAAACATCGACGTTGATGATGTCTCCGTCGCGAAGTACAATTTTTTCCGAAGGAATGCCGTGGCAAACCTGATCGTTGATCGAAGTGCAGACGCTCTTCGGAAACCCCTCATAGTTGAGCGGCGCCGGAATACCGCCCAGACGGGTTGTTTCGTTGTAAACGATCTGGTCGATTTCCTCGGTGGTCATCCCTGCATGAATCTTTTCCGCCACCAGATCAAGCACTGCAATGTTGATCTTGCTGCTCTGACGGATGCCTTCCAGCTGCTCCGGTGTTTTAATCATCTCATGATTGGGGACAATATGTCCCTCTCTGCGAAAATGGTCGATTTTTTCATCAAAATCCATGTGACAATGTTTGTATTTTTTCTGGCTGCCGCACCAGCATGGGTCATTGCGGCCCAGTTTTTTCTCGGACATCATTCTTTCCTCCTTAACTAAAATCTCTTTGCATCAGTGAATAAGCACAGTCATTTCCAAGCACGTCTCATTGGCAAAACTGTGTGCCGAATATAACCTTCTCTGATAAATACCAGCTTTCCTGTCAATCCCGCCGAAGCCGTATTTTTTGACCGCATCACAGTAAAATGAGAACTGTTTCCTCGCAAAAAACCTTACTTTTAAATGTTTAAATTGATCCTCGGATTGTAAAGTCTCCTTCATTTTGTTGCGTGCTCAAAAGATATACCAAAACCATCGGCTTTTGTTTTCAGTATACCGCAGCAATGTATCGAATGCAAGGTTTCTTGTGCTAAAATCAGTAAAAAAGTCAATCTTTTTGTAAGCCTCAATAAAAATCATTGCGTCTCTTTGCAAGGATTGCCTCTGCATCAAAAAAACACATCCTGATAAACAGGATGTGTTTTTTATACTTACTGTTCCATCTTCCATTTTACGCCCTGTGGAGTATCCAGCAAAACGATTCCGCGTGCTTTCAGATCATCACGGATCTTGTCAGCCAGTGCAAAGTTTTTCTCTTTTCTTGCCTGCTGACGCTGTTCGATCAGTGCCTCGATCTCTGCATCCAGACTGTCCTCCTTGCGGTCGTACAGCAGACCCAGTACATCGGTGACCAGATGGTCGAACATTTCGCTTGCATAAGAGAGCGCCTCTTTTGCTCTTGGCACTGCGATGAAGGTGTTGATGTCGCGAACCAGGTCAAAGACTGCAGCAATACCATCTGCAGTGTTGAGGTCGTCGTCCATCACTTCGATAAACTGTGCCTTTCTTGCATCCACCTGCTGTTTGAATGCCTCATCCGCAGCTGCATCGGTTGTTTCCGGCAGCGCATTTTTGATGGCAAAGTCCAGATTGTCGCGGCAGTTGTGCAGACGTTCCAGCGCTGCCTTGCACTGCTCGATGATGGTCAGATTGTAGTTGATCGGGCTTCTGTAATGTGCGGATAGCATCATGTATTTGATTGGCTCATAGCCGTATTTCTCCGCTACTTCACGAACGGTAAAGAAGTTGCCCAGCGACTTGCTCATCTTTTTGTTGTCCACGTTGATGTAGCCGTTGTGCATCCAGTAGTGTGCATATTCCTTGCCGGTGCAGCACTCGGACTGTGCAATCTCGTTTTCGTGATGTGGGAAGATCAGGTCCTGACCGCCGCAGTGGATGTCGATGGTTTCGCCCAGATGTTTGTGAATCATCGCGGTACATTCAATGTGCCAGCCTGGACGACCCTCGCCCCAGCGGGAAGACCAATGCGGTTCCCCTGGTTTTGCCGATTTCCACAGTACAAAGTCCAGCGGGTCCTCCTTGTGTTCGCCGACGCTGATGCGTGCGCCGCTCTCCAGCTCCTCCAATGGCTGATGGGACAGCTTTCCATAACCTGGGTCCTTCTTGGTGCGGAACAGAACGTCGCCGTTTGCCTCATAGGCAAATCCCTTGTCCTCCAGCGTTTCCACAATGTGCTTGATCTCGTCGATGGTTTCGGTTGCCTTTGGATGGATGGTTGCTTCACGGATGCCCAGTCCCTTGGTATCGGTCAGATATTCATTGATGTAACGCTCTGCGATTTCCTTTGCGGTCACACCCTCTTCGTTTGCCTTTTTGATGATCTTGTCATCAATGTCGGTGAAGTTCTGCACAAAGGTAACGTCGTAGCCTTTGAACTCCAAATATCTGCGCATGGTATCAAACACGCAGATTGGACGCGCATTTCCGATATGAATAAAGTTGTATACCGTCGGTCCGCAGGCATACATTTTGACCTTGCCTGGTTCAATCGGTACAAACTCCTCTTTTTCTCTGGTTAAGGTGTTGAATATTTTCATAAGAGAATCTCTCCTTTCAGACCTGGTTATAATGACAAATTTTCGGATACCGGCAAACTGTTCACCGGTTCTATTTTTCCATCCTGCATCCGATAAATCTCTCCGTAAAAACGATATGCACCATCTACACGGAGAATCGCTCCTTCATCACATAAACCGTAGATGCAGTAGCTTTTGGACAGCTCCAATAGTTCCTCCAGCGGACCGTCGGGATGAAAGTGCGGTTCCACCGACCACTCCACCAGTCCCAGCGCCGGATACACCTGCTGCCGGTCGTGACCACAGGTCAGCGTGCAAACCGCCTCCCTGCCCATGTTGATGCTGCCCGCGCTCATTCCGATGATAACTCCCGTGTGCTGCTGCAGCACCTCGCATAAACCGTACTCCTTCATCGCTGCATACTCGGTCGGCGTATCTCCGCCGGCCAGCCACACGACGTCGGCATGCTCCACTTCTTTTCTGGCCTGTTCAGGGCTCATCCGCGCATCAATGATGCTGTACCGCTCAAAACGGATCCCGATACTCTCCAACAGATTGCCAATTCCCTGTGCGTGATGATCGGTTTCTTCCTGCGCTTCCTTGCGAAAATCCGACGCTATAAATGCAAAATGCCCCCGCTTCACAATCAGCTCCCGCAGCACATCCGCTAACTGTTCTCCAATTCCATTTGGAAACAGGCTAGTCAGAATATAGGTTCCCATCGTTCCTTCCTCCCTTCTCTCGACCGATTTTTCAGAACATAAAAATAACCGCCTTCACCTGCCTGCTGGCAGATGAAGGCGGCGTAACAATTCCGCGGTTCCACTTCAAATTTATCGCTCTTCCCTTTAACGCAGGGGCCACGTCCCTCTATACTCGCTTGTATCTGCTTTCCAGAGGACAGCTCGCAGGTGCATTCAAAAAGAATCCTTTCCTGACCGGCTCTCACCTGTTCCGGTCTCTCTGTCGGGGAAAATTCTTTCCTACTTCTCCTGCATCATCGCTTTTGCCTTGATCCTGATTGTTTAATCAGCGTACCATATTTCCCCTGCGATTGCAAGTGGGGAAAAACCACCTTTGCAAAAAATATTTTTCTATTCCTTATTCTTCGGTATGCTAATCTCAAAAATCCGGTTTCTTCCTCCGGTGTCAGGGTCTGGTATCTCTCCAACCTGCACGCCTCCACACCGCCTGATTGTTTTTTCCGAAGCGATATTTTCCCTGTCACAGGTAACAATCACCGGCATCACTCCCTGCTCCTGCAGCAGCTTTACCGCCATACTGAGCATTTCAACCGCATAACCCTTTCTTCGCTCCGACGGTCGGATTCCATATCCGCAGTGCCCGTTGATCCGAAGATTCTCTCCCCGCTCCTGCGGACGGATGCTGACTGCACCCAGCAGCTTGCCATCCTCCCGCAGAAGAAAAAAGAGCTGCTGACCTTGCTGCTGTTCCTCCGCAAGCCAGTTCTCCCAATTTCTTCGGGAAAGGTTGGAATTTTGCAAACAGGGACAGCGCCGCAGCGCTCCTGGATGGATTTTCTCTCCGGACGCCTTCCGTTCCCGCAGCAATTCTGCACATTGTTCGCAGTATTCCCAGGCTGGATGCACCAGTTTTTCCTTCATGCCTTCTCCTTTCCGCCCGCAGCAAAACATAAGGCTGCCGGCAGCAGCCGACAGCCTTGCTTGTTCCTACTTTGCCTGCGCGATCAGCGCACGATTTTTCCACAGATAATTTGCACCGGAGATCATGGTCAGCGCCAGCGACAAAACCATCAGTGCGATATGGATGCCGTAGCAGATGCTCGAAATTCCCTGCGACATATTCTGCATAAAGTTTGTCATCAGCAGGGAGTACGCAATCCACACCATGGTAGTGGCAGTTTTGTACTTGCCCCATTTGTCCGCTGCAATGACGATTCCCTTGCCCGACGCAATCAGCCGCAGCGAGGTCACCAGAAATTCCCTTGCCAGAATCAGGATGACCACCCATGCCGGAGCCAGTCCCAGCGGGATGAAGTAGACCAGCGCTGCCGTCACCAGAATTTTGTCCGCCAGTGGGTCCATAAACTTTCCAAAATCGGTGACAAGGTTATATTTTCTCGCGATCTTGCCGTCCAGCATATCGGTCAGCGAGGCCACCACAAATACAACAAATGCCCACAGCAGATGGTTTGGCAGCACTTCCAGCTCCACAAACACCATAAACACCGGAATCATCAGGATTCGCAGCATGGTCAATTTGTTTGGTAAATTCATTTTGAAACCTTCTTTAACTCACTTTTTTGATACAATCAGCAATAATCTATTATTATTTTCCTTTTTGTATCATAAAACCTGTCGACCGATCAGATCATATCCGACCGAATCCAAGATTTCCACCCAGACAAAGTCGCCTGGCTTAATATCCTCGCTCTCGGTCACAAAGCTGGTTTTGGTGTCGATGTCCGGCGCATCCATATAGCTGCGGCCGACATACATCTGCTGCTCGTCGTCGTAACCTTCAACCAGAACCTCCAGCTTTTTGCCGACCAGTGACTTGCCCAGCTCAAAGGCGATGTCCATCTGCTCCTCCATGATGAGGTCTGCACGGTGTCTGCGAACCTCAAGGTCGATCTGATCCTCACGCTCGCCTGCCGGTGTATCCTCCTCGGTGGAGTAAGCAAAGCAGCCCATGCGCTCAAAACGGACAGCGCGCACAAATTCGCACAGCTGTGCAAATTCCTCCTCGGTCTCTCCTGGGAAACCGGCGATAAAGGTGGTGCGCAGTACCACGCCTGGAACCTTGTCACGGATTTTCTGCATCAGTGCCAGTAACGATTCATAGCTGCCGTTGCGGTTCATCTCACGCAGAACCTTTTCGTTTGCGTGCTGCAGCGGCAGGTCGATGTATTTAACCACCTTTGGCTCTTTTGCCATGACTTCCAGCAAACCATCGGTCACACGGTCCGGATAACCGTAGAGGACACGGATCCAGTGGAATCCGTCAATATTGCACAGCTCGGTCAGCAGCTTGTCGAGCGAATACTCCCCGTACAGATCCTGTCCATACTTGGTGGTATCCTGTGCAACGAGGTTTAATTCCTTCACGCCGCTTGCTGCCAGTCCTCTTGCTTCCTCCAGGATGTCCTCCATCTTTCTGGAACGGAAGCCGCCGCGAATCAGCGGAATCGCACAGTAGCTGCACTTGTTGTCGCAGCCCTCTGCAATCTTTAAGTAAGCCGAATATTTTTCGGTGCTCAGCACTCTGTCGCCGTTGAGCGGCAGGTCTGCCTTGTCGCCAAACGCTGCCACGCGCTGACCGTCCAGCGCCTCTTTGACCGCTTTTGCGATGTCCCTGTTCTTGCCGATGCCTAAGACGACATCCGCCTCTGGAATTTCATTGACCAGTTCCTCGCGGTAACGTTCTGCCAGACAGCCGGTGACAACCAGAACCTTGACCTTGCCCTGTGCTTTCAGCTGAGCAAACTCAAAGATGGTTTCGATCGACTCTTTTTTTGCGTCCTCGATAAAGCCGCAGGTGTTGATAATCACCACATCGCACTGCTGCGCGTCGGCACACAGCTCATAGCCGTTGTTGACCATCAGCGCAAGCAGAATCTCTGCATCGACCTGATTCTTCGAGCAGCCCAGAGATACCATTCCAACTTTTACTGCCATAATTTTTTCCTTTCCAAAATTTGTAGTTTATTCCATCTCTTCCAAAATCTCGTTTAATACCTGTCGAATTTCCCCGTAATGATAGCCTTTGCGCATCAGTCCACGGATCGCCCGATCGTTGCCTTTCTGGTCGCCCAGCACACCTCCGTACTTTTTTAAGAGCAGCGCACGGATCTCTCCCAGCGTGTCCCGCTCTTTTGCTTCCTCCTGTTCTTCTTCCTCCGGTGGAAGGGTAGAAAGCAGCTGTGCCATCTGGGCACGGATGTCGTCCGGCTCGTATCCTAAGCGCATCAGCGCCGCAAACGCGCGGCGGCGCACCTTTTCCTCCCGAAGGGAATCGCCGTACTTCCGCTCCAGAAGCCCAAGCACCGCCGCAGATGCATCAAAATCTGAAAATTCTTCCATGACGTCCTCGATGTCGTTTGACCCGATGCCTCGTGCAGCCAGCTCCTGCCGAACCCGCGACGGCGCATAATGTTTGAGCGCAAACAAATCCCTTGCACAGCGCAGCGCATAGTCGGCGTCATTTAACAGGCCCAGCTCCTGCAAGCGGTCGAGTACATCCTCCACGCAATCCTCAGAAAAATCCCGCTCTAACCGCTCCTTGAGCTGTCTGCGCGGAAAGGATTTGTAGGACAGCAGCGAAAACGCCTTTTCCTTTGCCTTCTGATACTGCGTTTCACTTTTGAGCTGTTCGTACTGCTCAGGAGTAAACTTCTGTCCGACCTTGAGCTTATGTCGGACCAGCGTTTCCTCATCCACCGAAAAGTCGAACACATCGTCAAAAAAGATCGCCATTCTCCCCTGTTTTGTTTCCTTCAGGGCTGTGATGGTGCGCAGCATTATTTATCGTCCGCCTCAATGTCGATCAGCTTGCTTGCCGAAGATTTCGGTGTGCCAAAATCATCCTCCATGTCGGCAATCACTGCTTCCTGTGGTACCGGTGTCTCCTCGACAGGCTCTTGAACCGTTGCCGGTTCCTCGTCCTTTTCCTTCTTCTTGGTTGCTTTGTTGGTAGCCAGCAGACGATCCTTCTGTGCCATAACTTCCTTAGCAATCTGCTCACAGAATTCTGGATTGTCCTTCAGATACTGTTTTACCTTGTCGCGGCCCTGACCGATACGGTTGTCCTGATAGCTGTACCAGGAACCGGACTTCTTGATGATATCCAGCTTGACTGCCAGGTCGATGACCTCGCCCTCACGGGAGATGCCTTCGCCGTACATAATATCAAATTCTGCCTCTCTGAACGGAGGAGCCACCTTGTTTTTGACGACCTTGACCTTGGTCAGGTTGCCGATAACCTCGCCGCCCTCTTTGATCGGGTCCTTTTTGCGGATGTCCAGACGTACCGAGGAATAGAACTTCAGCGCACGACCACCAGGAGTAGTTTCCGGATTGCCGTACATCACGCCGATTTTCTCACGCAGCTGGTTAATAAAGATGCAGACTGCATTGGATTTGGAGATTGCACCGGTCAGCTTTCTCAGTGCCTGGGACATCAATCTTGCCTGCAAGCCGACGAACGAGTCGCCCATCTCGCCTTCGATCTCTGCCTTGGTGGTCATCGCTGCTACCGAGTCGACAACAACCACGTCGATCGCGCCGGAACGCACCAGTGCCTCGCAGATTTCCAGCGCCTGTTCACCGGTATCCGGCTGCGAAACCAGCAGCGAATCAATGTCTACGCCCAGTGCCTGCGCATAGACCGGATCGAGCGCGTGCTCAACGTCGATGAATACGGCTTCACCGCCCATCTTCTGTGCTTCGGCAACGATGTGCAGAGCGACGGTGGTTTTACCGGAACTTTCCGGACCGTAAATCTCGATGATTCTTCCGCGCGGAACGCCGCCGATTCCCAGCGCAATATCCAGCGAAAGCGAACCGGTCGGGATTGCTTCTACATTCAGGGACGAATTCTGTCCCAGCTTCATCACAGCACCTTTACCAAACTGTTTTTCAATCTGTGCCAGTGCTGTTTGAAGGGCTTTTTCTTTTTCGGATTCTGCCATATTGTCCTCCTGTTCTTATCAAAACCATAGGGTAAATTTTTGATCTTTAAGCTTCTTCTTATTATATTACATCCTCTGTTAAAAGGCAAGGCACGCTGTCAGGAAAGCGTTTCCTCGGATGGATCCGTTTTTTTCTGATGGTCCATCGCAAACTGCACCAGTATTCCGACGGCCTCCTGCCGGCTGATTCCTTCCCCCTTTGCAAATTGCTCCAGCTGTTTCCCCAGCTCTTTGTTTATTCTCAATGTGACCTTTTTCAGTACCTGTTTCTTTTCCATGATGTCTCCTATCCATTGTCTTCCGAAAAAACCTGTTTTTCCCTCTGACTGCTTTTTATGATCCTCTATTTTTAGCAGTACTTTGGAGCAAAACCGGTTTTTGTTTTCTATTTTCCATTCCCACAAAAAATACTTTGCTGCCAGAAATTCTATTTCCCACACCTTTCTCCACTGTGCGGTCTGGCTCTCTGCACAAAGATAATAAGTTGAAAAAAGCTGACCTTCCGGTCAGCTTTTTTCATAAGGCTTATGCCTCTGGATATTCTGCTCTCGGACCACCGATCAGCTTTGGACGGCTGCGGACAAAGGTGACATGAGCGCCGCCGATTTCCTTCAAGTCCAGACGGACCGGAATCTGCACATGTTTGATGTGCTGCCCGATAAAGGTATCGCCGATGTCCATTCCTGCTTTGGCAACAACGTGCTCCACCATTACAGGGTCCTTTGCTTTGGCATAGGCTGCTACCGAGCAGGCGCCGCCCGCATGAAGCGCCGGTTTTACGGTGACAATCTCAAAGCCATATTTTTCTGCCGCTTCCCGCTCAATGACCAGCGCACGATTGATGTGCTCACAGCCCTGAACAGCAAGGTAAATTCCCTTTTCTCTCAGGATTGGCAGGATAGCGTCGATGACGGTTTCACCGACTTCCGCACTGGAAGCTTTGCCGATATGTCCGCCGCAGATTTCGCTGGAGCTGCATCCCAGCACGAAAACATCACCTGCTTTTAGGTTTGCCACTTTCAAAAGCTCCTCAGTAACGTGCTCCACCTGCTGTTTGATTACCTGTAAATCAAGTTCCATAATAAGCAACTCCTTTCTTTGTCTGATTTTATTGTTTTAGTTTGTAGCACTCTACAGAATACCGTGTGCTGAATCTTCCATTTCGCACAAAGCTAAGGTGTGATAATAGATATAGAATCAGCCTGCTCAAAAATCATCCACCGGATAATTTTTGAGGGGTAGTTTCTGCCTGCAATCGGCTTTCGAGAACCTTTTCTCTTGCAGAAAAGGAGATTGAAAACCTTTTTCAATCCCGAGCTCTCCCAATGAGCGCCTGACGATAAAGGTATTCCGCCTTCTGCGGAAGGCGGCCAAAGGCGTTGCCTCTGGACACCACCACCTTTTGAAAAAGGTGGACGAAAACTTCTGTTTCGCTCTCACGCTACCCGTCTTTGCGGCGAAGCCGAACACTTTTCTTTTGGGTTACCTTTTCTTTTAGCAAAGAAAAGGTAACTATGGGCGGATGACGTCTTTGCCGCCCATGTACATTCTCAGAGGCTCTGGAATGCGAACCGAACCGTCGTCGTTGAGGTTGTTTTCCAGGAATGCGATCAGCATACGTGGAGGTGCAACAACGGTGTTGTTCAGGGTATGCGGCAGATAGGTCTGCTTGGTTTCTTTGTTCTTAACGCGGATGCTCAGTCTGCGTGCCTGTGCATCGCCCAGGTTGGAGCAGCTTCCTACCTCGAAGTATTTCTGCTGACGTGGGCTCCATGCCTCTACGTCCAGGCTCTTGACCTTCAGGTCAGCAAGGTCGCCCGAGCAGCATTCGAGAGTACGAACCGGAATGTCCAGAGAACGGAAGAAATCAACGGTGTTGGTCCACAGTTTCTTGAACCACTCCATGCTCTCCTCTGGTTTGCAGACAACGATCATTTCCTGCTTCTCGAACTGGTGGATGCGGTAAACGCCTCTCTCTTCGATGCCGTGTGCGCCAACTTCCTTTCTGAAGCATGGAGAATAGCTGGTCAGTGTCTGTGGCAGCTGGGATTCGTCGAGAATGGTGTCGATGAATTTGCCGATCATCGAGTGTTCGCTGGTACCGATCAGGTACAGATCCTCACCCTCGATCTTGTACATCATGTTCTCCATCTCAGCAAAGCTCATAACGCCGTTGACAACGCTGGAACGGATCATGAATGGTGGGATATAGTAGGTAAAACCTCTGTCGATCATAAAATCTCTTGCGTAGGACAGGATTGCCGACTGCAGTCTTGCAATGTCGCCGCACAGATAGTAGAAGCCGGTACCGCTGGTCTTTCTTGCGCTGTCCAGATCAATGCCGTGCAGACGCTCCATGATGTCCACATGATATGGAATCTCATAATCCGGAACAACCGGCTCACCAAAGCGTTCAATCTCAACGTTTTCGCTGTCGTCCTTGCCGATCGGCACCGACTCGTCGATGATATTTGGAATGACCATCATGCGCTTTTTGATCTCTTCGGTCAGCTGTTCTTCCTTAACCTCCAGGTCAGCCAGCTCCTGTGCCATTGCATTGACCTGTGCTTTTACCTGCTCTGCCTCGTCCTTCTGACCTTTTGCCATCAGACCGCCGATCTGTTTGGACAGGCTGTTTCTCTGGCTGCGCAGATAGTCGCCTCTCGATTTTGCATCGCGGAACTGTTTGTCCAGCTCCAGCACCTCATCCACCAGAACCAGTTTTTCGTCCTGGAATTTCTTTTTGATGTTTTCTTTGACCAGATCAGGATTTGTTCTGACCAGCTTAATGTCTAACATGAAAATATCCTCCTTATAGACAGATGTTTCGAGCGCCGCAGCCCGAAAAATAAAAAAACCTCCCGTCCACCCATGGGACGAAAGGAACTTTTCCGTGTTGCCACCCAAATTGCAGGAGCAAGTGCTTCTGCCACTTTACCGGCGCGCTATGGGGCGCCACCCCTCGGCTCCTCGCCGAACGCTCCGAAAGTGGAAATCATCTTCCGATCTGCCGGCTTTCACCTGCCGCCGGCTCTCTGCAAGATCTGCAAACATGACCTTTTTCATCGCTGCGCTTTGTTGATATTCTGCTTTATACAACGCTATTATAACCCTCTCCTCTCCATTTGTAAAGTATCTTTGGTTTAGAAATTGCGCTTTGTTGGAATTGCCTGTCTTTTGGGGTACAACCTCTGCTTGTTCTGCACAAAATATGGTATAATCCCCTTAAAAGATCTTGTCCAGGGAGGTTTTTCCATGAAAGGATTTGTCCGTAAAAACCTGCTGTTTTCCCTCTGTGGCCTCAACTGCGCCCTTTGCCCGATGCAGCTTGGAAATTATTGTCCTGGCTGCGGCGGCGGAGATGGCAACCAATCCTGCGCCATCGCCCGATGCAGCCTTGAGAATGGCAAAGTGGAATTTTGCTTTGACTGTACCCAGTTTCCCTGTTCCCGCTACCGTCAGGCTGCCGAATTTGATTCGTTTATCACCCACAAAAATCAGCTTTCCGACCTGCAAAAAGCCCGACAGCTTGGGATCGTTCCCTATACGCAGGAGCTGCTGCAAAAACGTCAAATCCTGCTGTACCTGCTGCAAAACTACAACGACGGACGCAAAAAAACACTCTTTTGCACCGCAGTCAACCTGCTTCCACTGACACGGCTGCAATCCATCATCGCCGCATTAGATAACTCCGAATCTTTCAATCAGAAAGAGCGTTCTGCTCTGGCAGCTTCTCTGCTCCAGCAGGCAGCAGATGAACTTGGGCTTTCTCTGCGTCTGCGTAAAAAGCAAAAATAGCAAAAAAGTCCGGACAAAAATTTGTCCGGACTTTTTATTTTATTTCACAACAATTTCCTGCGATGAATTGCTGTCATCGCTGCCTTTGATCCATCCGTCTTTCACATAAAAAACGGTGCGCTGTACCTCTTTTTCGTAGGTAAAACCGTTTTCATCCTGAATGCGGACAACAAAGGTCACTACATCTCCATCCTTCAGATTGCTGATCTTGCCAGTCCAGCTGGTCGGATGGCTTGTATCGCTGCTGTTCCATACCTTGTAAACAGATCCATCCTCCAGTATCGTCTTTTCAGCTTCGGTGGATTCACCTTCCACTTCGACTTCCTGGGCGCCCAGATCCCTTGTTTCCAGTTCTTCCCCGTTGAGATAAAGGCTCACTGTTCCGCCCACCATCTTCGGCTCGTTGGAAACGCCGCCTGCATCATAGCTGGTCATCAGATCCACCTGTGCAAAGCCGGTGTATTCAATCGAGGTCTTGTCGCTGGCAGAAATGCTGTACTGCTCAAATCCGCCGCTCATCTGAGGATGCAGTAAATATAATCCCCATGCAGAATACTGGTCCTGCAGCTTTTCCTGCTGGATGGAGTCTCCGTTTTGCACCTCTGCATTTAGGCTAATATAGTCCACCAACGGTATCGTTAACTCCGCCTCATAGACGCCGGATTCTACCCTCTGCGCTTCGCTGACTCTTTCCTCAAAGCCCTCGGTGTCAAATACCATGTCATATCCCTGACCCTTGGCCGAATGACCGCTGTAACGGATTCTCACCTGCGTGTCGTCATTGTAGGTCTTTGGCAGAATACGGATCTTCACCTGCATGGTCTGATCTTTTTGGCTGCACTCTCCCCAGATCACCTTGTAATCGGAGACAATGCTCGCACTTTTTTCTGCGGTCTGGGTGATGGTAGTCACCGCCGAATTGAGCGTCGAATTTATATCACTGTCAATGTTGGTCACCGAATTGTGGACAGCACTGACATTTTCTTCCAGTTGCTTGACTCTGATCAAAGTCATCGCGGAAAAACCGGTGGATAAAACTGCAACACCTGCCAGACAGACAATCGCTGCGATCTTTACACGTTGATTCATGACATTCCTCCTGAACAAATTGTCTTGGTTTCCCACTTTTTCCTTCTTTTAGTATATCCGATTTCTCCCTTGATTTCAAGGAGCTTTTCCCTGTCAGAAATTTCCACAGTATAAGTATTTTGTAAACTTTTTAGATTTGTAAAATTAGCTGAATACGCTCCTTTTTCCCTCTTTGCTGTACAATCCAATGAAAAAGGATGCCACCAACAGTATCTTATCCCCATTGAATAAAAACCTTGGGAACACTTATCGTTTTTCTGCGACTAAAACGGCTGCTCAGCGCATACTCCTTAGCTAAAAGGAGGTCACTATCCCTATGAAGATCATCGTTTTTAAATGGAAACCCCTGCTGTTTAGCGGCGCAGCAGCGGCAATTTTGCTGTCCCTGTTCTGTTTTGCTGCCACACCAAAGCTGATTTCCGCCTTTTCTTCCTCCAATGGACGTTCTCTCCCGATCTATTCGGTGCAGACCGAGGAAAAGAAAATCGCCCTCGGCTTTAACTGTGCCTGGGACGATGCAGATATCCCTTCTCTGCTTTCCACCTTAGATGCCTGTGACGTCAAGGCGACCTTTTTCCTTCTGGGAGAATGGGCTTGCAAATATCCCGATACCGCAAAACTCATTGCCCTGTCAGGCCACGAAATTGGCAGCCACTCCAATACCCATCGAGATATGGACACCCTCTCCTCGGAGGAGATTCGCAGCGAGATCAACGACTCCCGCAACAACATCTACACTGCCTGCGGTCAGACTCCTGTCCTGTTTCGTCCGCCTTCCGGCTCTTACAATGATCTGGTCATCGACACCATCCACCAATGCGGTTGCATCCCGATTCAATGGAGCATCGACACGCTGGACTGGCAGGGTTTGGATACAGAACAGATGGTCGCACGGGTGCAGCAACAGCTCGCTCCAGGAGCGATTCTCTTGCTGCATGCAGGCGCACAGCATACTGCACAGGCGCTGCCACAACTGCTGCAAGCCATCCAGGATGCCGGCTATACTCCTGTTCCCGTAGGAGAGCTAATCTATCCCGACAGCAGTCTGGTGGATCACACCGGCAAACAGTTCCCTTTAGAAAATAACAAATAGTAATTCTATTGTATTTTCATTGATTTGATATTTTTATTTTTGTAAACTAATCTATTCGGCTGTTTTTGATATAATAATTTTATAATATCGAATTTACATTTTTAAAACAGTCTATTTTGATATTATACATCCTCTGTTCATCTTTGTGCGTTATCTTATAGGAGCAGCAAGATATACAATTTGTAATTGTCTATCTGCTGCACACCATTTGAAAGGAGTTTTTTCCATGAAAAATCTTTTTGCAGTTTTGCTTGCGGCAATGATGATGCTTTCGGTCACTGCATGCTCTTCCAGCAGCAAAGAAAGCTCCACTTCGAATAGTACATCGACAGAAACCACCGAAGAAGTTGCCACCGACGAAGAAACGGATGCTGACACCACCGAACAGGCAGAGGATGACACCACCGATGAAACTTCGGAAGAAACCACAGGCGAAACCGAAGAAACAGCATCGGAAACAACCGAAAGCACTGACGCTGAAACCGGCACCGAAACCGATGCAGAAACTGCGGAAGAACAGACCATCACCGGCACCATCACCGAAGCTGCTGATGATACAGTCACCATTGAAACGGAGGACGGTACAAAGCTCACCTTCTCCATCCCTGCTGAAGCAGATCAGACCGGCGTCACCGAACTGCAGGCTGGCGACCAGCTGGAAGTTACTTACACCGGTACCATCGACGGTGAGGATACCACCAATGCAACCGTCGTCAAACTGGTACAAACCGCTGCTGATGCCCAGTAGCTCTGTTTTGACATCTTCTCTTTCAAATCACACTAATACACAAAACACAGAAGCAGGGTGCGGAAAAATCCGCACCCTGCTTCTGTATGCATATTGTTCCCTTCTTTTGTCCACCCTTGTTGCAAAAGGAGGTCTTTCCCTATGCGCCGCAGCTTCAACGTCCGTGCTTTTTTCATCGGATTTACCAGTGCTTTTCTCTGCTTCTGTACCGTTTGGATGGCAGCCATCCTGTTTGTACGCCCTCAAACCTCGCTCTCTTCCTCCGCTGTCGCTCCCGATTCAGATGCCAGCCTCTATCTTCCCGATGCTTCCGACTGCATGACCTTGCTTCTCTGTGAGGATACTGCCTCTCCCAACCTGTTTTTCCTCCTTCGGTTTCAGCCTGTCAGTGGAGAGATCCTCATTTTCTCCTTTCCTGATACTCTAGTTCTCACGCGGGAACAGGTGAGTGAACCTGTGCGGAACATTTTTTCCTCCTTTGGCATCGAAGGTATCCAGCAAGGATTACAGCAGACGTTTGATATTCCCACTCAGGGATACCTCATGGTAAAACGGGACAATCTTCCGCTGATTTTGGACAGCATCGGTTTCACTCAGATCGAGCTTCAAGAGGAACTTTCTCTCGTGGTGGACGGCATCCAGCTCACCCTCCAGCAGGGGCTTCAGCTGTTGGACGGCACACGGATGCGCGCCTGGCTGGGTGACCAGCTTCCCGCCGAGACACTGCAGCAGGGTGAGTTTCTCTGTCAGTGGCTGGCGCTGTGCATCAATCAACATATCGACCTGTTGATGGTGGAAAATTCCCAGTCGCTCTTTTCCACCGCTGTCAATCTGACAAAAAATAACCTGACCTTCTCCGACTATGATACCCGCCGCCAGGCAGCCAACTTTCTGGCAGAACTCTGTCCACAGCCGGCACGAGTTATCCCTGCCGAATTTACCCGCAACGTCGATGCTACCCTCTCTCTTTCTGCCGACTGTCAGCGGGAGCTGTGCGACGCTTTCTGTGAGTAACCGCCGCCTTTCGCTCGCCACAAATCCCCTTGACATTCCCTTGAAATCAGGTATCATAAAATGGAAGGATTTTATTTTGAAAGGGGAGCTTTGCATGAACCAATTTCATTCGATTCAGCCCAGTGAATTACAGAACAGTGTTTTTCAGACAATCGGCAAAGAATGGATGTTGATTACCGCCGAAAAGGAAATTGGCGGACGGATGGAAGCCAATACCATGACAGCCAGTTGGGGCGGTTTGGGACATCTCTGGAACAAAGAGGTTGCCTTTGTATTTATCCGTCCACAGCGCTACACTAAGGAATTTGTGGACACCTCCGATCGTTTTTCCCTCTGCTTCTTTGGCGGAGATCGCATGCAGGAAATGACCTACCTGGGACGGGTTTCGGGACGAGATGAAGATAAGATTCAGAAATCCGGTCTGAAATTGACCCACCTCGACGGTGTTCCCTGCTTTGAGGAAGCGACCACCGTGCTGATCTGCCGCAAGCTGTATGTACAGACTCTGCGCGAAGATTGCTTTGTGGATACCGAGCTGTGCAATGCCACCTACCCGTTAAAGGATTTTCATGACGTTTACGTCGCTGAAATCGAACATATTTACGTTCGATAATCTTCCTGTAAAACAATGCACCCCGACCTTTTGACGGGTCGAGGTGCACTTTGTTGTTTTCAGCTCTTTTTTCGCTTTTTTAAAAGATAAAACGGAAGCAGCGTCACCGCAAAGGAAAACACTACCAGCAGAATGAGGGCGCTATCGTAGTGGAATTTTCCTGCCGCCGTCTGCCACGATGCTCCTGCCGCTGCACCCAGCATAATCAAAACCGTGTCCCATACCGCCGTTCCCACGGTGGTCAACAGCAAAAACGGCAGCATCGGCATCCGCGCCGCTCCCGCTGGAATCGAAATCAGACTGCGCACCACCGGTACACACCGGCACAGCAGAACAGCAATTTTTCCCTTTCGGTTAAACCAGTTGGATGCCTGCTCTATTTCCTGCTGTGAAAACCCCAGCCGCTCCAGCCGCTCTACCGGCAGTATTCTGCCCAAACCATATAAAATCACCGCTCCCAGCAGCGATCCCAAGGTCGCCGATACAATCGCCTGTCCGCGGGTCAAGGTGCTGCAGGTGGTCAGAAAGCCGGCACAGGTCAGCACCAATTCGGATGGGATGGGTGGAAAGATATTCTCTGCCGCCATCAAAAGCAGAATACCGATAAATCCCCATTCTCCCATCGACTGCATCGTCTCGATGATCCATTCCTCCATCTATTCTCCCCCTTCTCCTATGATTTTATCAATACTTATGCTTCAGGAGGTTTTTTTATGAACGAACAACAGTATCGGGCCGTCACCGACTGGGCTCGACGCTCTCCTTCCCGCCTGCGACTTATCACTGCTCTATGCCGCCTTCTCCCTGTCACTCTCTTTGTCCTCTATGGACTATCCTCCCTGTATCTTTTGTTTTATTTTTTCTCCGGTCATTTTTCCGCCCGTCTTTTGGCGTTCTGGATCGTCCCTGGCCTTGGCTTTGTATCGGTCAGTATCCTGCGCAAACGTATCAACGCACCGCGTCCCTATGAATGTTTTTCTTTTACTCCACTGCTTTCCCATCATACCGGAAAATCCTTTCCAAGTCGTCATACTGCCTGTGCCTTTTTGATTGCCCTCTCTCTCCTCTGGCTTTCAGAAATGGGAATCTTCCCGTCAGCCCTTGCCTGGCTTGCTTTGATTTTTGCTCTGCTCACCGGCCTTTCCCGATTGGTTGCCGGCCTTCATTTTGTACGCGATGTACTTGCCGGTATCGCCTGGGCTGTTGTTTTTTCCTGCTTCTATTTTCTGTTTTAAAGAAATAGCTGTGTAATATGTCGATTCACATTGACAATTTTTAGTCAATTAGATGTTATATTGTTGCTATTTTCACAAAGAAATTGTGCAAAAATGCTTGACTTCTATGATTTCGTCGTATATAATGTGTGTGGAAAAAAGAAATGAGAAAACGTTTTGCCACACTTTTTTTCACAAGTTCATATTTACTAAGAAAGTCTGTTTCAGGGCGAGGTGAAAGTCCTCACTGGCGGTAATGAGCGAAAAGCTACGAGTCCGCGAACCATTCTGGTCGATTGGGTCAGATTCCCAAACCAACGGTATAGTCCGGAATGAAGAAACGGTGTATTCATTGTGCGCATCCGCTCCCTGAATTGATGTTCCGGGAGCTTTTTTTATGCTCTTTTGTATCCATCGCTTTTGGCAAAGACAACAGACCCTCCCAGCAAAATTTTTATCGAGAAAGGGATGTGTTTTTATGACCAACACAATTTCTACCAACAACACCATGCGTTCTCTCTCCAAAACACAGATGATCACACTCGTCGGCATGTTTGCTGCAATCTCCACCATCCTGATGTTCTTCGGGATTCAGATTCCATTCATGCCACCGTTTTTGAAGTTTGACCTCAGCGGTGTTCCGATTTTGATTATGGGCTTTATCTATGGTCCACTGCCTGCCATCTATGTCACCGTCATCAAAGACCTGATTCAGATGCTCTCCAGCCATACCGGCTGCGTCGGTGAGCTGGCAGATATGATCATTCTCAGCTGCTTTGCGTTGGTTTCCTCGACCATCTTCCGCAAAAAACCTTCCACCAAAGGTGTTGTTCTGTCGGTACTGGCAGGCTCTGTTACAATTACCATCGTAGGATCTCTGGCCAATAAATTTATGCTGATCCCATTCTATTCTAAAATTATGCCTCTGGAAGCTATTATTGACGCCTGCAACGCAGTCAACCCAATGATCGACAGCCTCGACGCTTACATCATCTTTGGCGCTGCTCCGTTCAACCTGATCAAAGGTCTGCTTCTTTCCGTCCTGACCCTGCTTCTGTACAGAAAGATGGCAGCTTTCATTCATTCTCGTTTGTCCTAACTTTCATGGTCTAATCAAAACTTTTTCATCCATTTATCACCTTTGTTTTCTATAATGGAGCTGGTAAAAGTGGCCTTCTCCTATTTTTCACTATACTATACTGGCAAAAGACCGGTTGGAAAGATTCCAGCCGGTCTTTTGTTTTTTTGGTGAAAATCTCGAACATTTCAAAATAGAAAAGTTCATAAAATTATGGTACAATTTTCTTTAGTGGGTTACATCGACAAATCGACGGTGTCACCAAATTTATTTAAGGAGGAAAAAAATGAATTTACTGCTCTTGTTGGGAGCCCTTGTATTGACCGCCTGTTTGATAGGAAGTAAGCTGTCCCATCTGCTCAGAATTCCCACCCTGTTTTTCTTCATCGCACTGGGTATGCTGTTCGGATCGGATGGACTGCTCAAAATCGAATTTTCCGATTATGCCCTATCAGAGCAGCTTTGTTCCGCCGCACTGATCTTTATCATGTTTTATGGTGGATTTGGAACCAAGTGGAATACAGCCCGTCCGGTCGCTGTCAAATCCGTCCTGCTCAGTACCTTTGGTGTTCTCATCACTGCTGGACTGACCGGCCTTTTCTGTTACTTTTTCTTGGGATTTGATCTTATGGAGGGTATGTTGATCGGTGCTGTTCTTGGCTCCACCGATGCCGCCTCGGTTTTCTCCATCCTGCGCTCGCAAAAGCTAAACCTGAAATATGGTACGGCACCGATGCTGGAAATCGAAAGCGGAAGCAACGACCCCTGTGCCTACACCCTCACCGTCATCCTTCTTTCTGCCATGGGAGGAAGTGTTTCTGTTTCCCAGATTGCCTATGTCATCTTTTCACAGATTGTCTATGGTATGATTGCCGGCGTTGCGATCGCTCTGCTTGCCGGCTGGGCCTTCCGCAATTTTCTTTTTGAGGTGGACGGATTTGACTCCATCTTTTTGGTGGCCGTTGCACTCGCCTCCTACGCCATTCCTTCCCTGCTTGGCGGCAATGGCTATCTCAGCGCCTACATTGCCGGTATCCTGCTGGGCAATCAGGATCTTCCTCGCAAAAAGAATATGGCAAACTTTTTCGACGCCTTTAACGGCATGATGCAGATGTTCATCTTCTTCCTGCTGGGATTGCTGGTATTTCCTTCACAGCTTCCGCTGGTGCTGCTGCCGTCGATTGCGATTGCTCTGTTCCTCACATTGGTGGCTCGTCCTGCCAGCATCGCCGCCCTGCTGACGCCCTTCCGTGCCCCGTTAAAACAGCAGCTTGTGGTTTCCTGGGCAGGCCTGCGCGGAGCTGCTTCGATTGTGTTTTCCATCGTCGCTGCGGTTTCGCCCTCCTACGGTCAGGAGTATATCTTCCATATCGTTTTCTGTGTCGTCCTGCTCTCGATTCTCTTTCAGGGAACGCTGCTGCCTCTGGTTGCACAAAAGGCAGACATGATCGACGCACGGGAAAATGTACTGAAAACCTTCAACACCTACTCCGAAGAAACCAGTATTCATTTTATCCAAGTGGAAATCCATGGAAACCATCCTTGGAAAAATCAGCTGATTAAGGATGTCCAGACCATCCCTGGCACCTTGATCGCCGCCATTATTCGAGATAAAAAAGCGGTTCTTCCCAAAGGAAATACCTGCCTGCTGGAAGGAGACACCCTGATTATCGGCGCCAAGGAATACAGCGACAACGATTCTGTCGAATTGATTGAGCGTAAAGTGGATTCTTTTGATCCCCGTATTGGACGTCCGCTGCGTGAAATTGACATCAAAAAGAATGCACTGGTCGTGCTCATCCAAAGGGATGGATCCGAATTTATCCCTGATGGAGATACGGTCCTGTGTGAAGGCGACAATCTTATTTTATACTCTCACATTTCCTCATAATAAAAAAGACACTTCACTGAGCGTGAAGTGTCTTTTTTATTATGCTTTTAACTTTTCCCACTGCTCCGGTTTAAAACCGACCAGCACAAAATCATCTCCAACCACCAGCGGACGTTTGACCAGCATCCCGTTGGTTGCCAGCAGCTCCAGCTTTTCCTGATCGCTCATGGATGGCAATTTATCCTTGAGTCCCAGCTCCTTATAGAGGTTTCCGCTGGTGTTAAAAAACTTTTTCAGCTCCAGCCCACTTTTGTGGTACCATTCGGTCAGTTCTTCCACCGTTGGATTCTGCTCTACAATATGGCGGTCCTCAAACTCCACACCATTTTCTTTTAACCATCCCAGCGCCTTTTTGCAGGTGCTGCACTTGGGATATTCCAAAACCAAAAGCATCTGTTCTTCCTCCCTGATCTATAAAAAAAGGGCAGAACCTTTCGGTTCTGCCCTTTTTATCGTTTCTACGATTATTTGCCAAAGTATCTGTTGAGCAGACCCTGGAATGCGCAACCGTGACGAGCTTCGTCTTTTGCCATCTCATGAACGGTGTCATGGATTGCATCCAGTCCCAGCTGTTTTGCTTTGGTTGCGATCTCTTTCTTGCCAGCGCAAGCACCTGCCTCAGCAGCAACACGCAGCTCCAGGTTTTTCTTGGTGGAGGTAGTAACTACTTCGCCCAGCAGCTCTGCAAATTTTGCAGCATGCTCTGCCTCTTCAAAAGCAGCAGTCTTGTAGTACTCAGCGATCTCTGGGTAACCTTCTCTTGCTGCCTGACGGGACATTGCCAGGTACATACCAACTTCGGTGCACTCGCCCTGGAAGTTCATGCGCAGACCCTCGAGGATCTCTGCATCTACGCCTTCTGCAACGCCGATTCTGTGCTCATCAGCCCATACAAATTCGCCCTGAACCTGCTCTTCAAATTTGGAAGCAGGAGCTTTACACTGTGGGCAGAATTCCGGAGGTGTTTCACCTGTATAAACATAGCCACAAATTTTGCAAACCCATTTTTTCATAATCAATCTTCCTCCTTTAATCTTATGACCTACAAAATCTCTCTGCAGGTTTTGTATTCCTTTTACCTAAAAATAATACCACATTGGTATATTATTTGCAAGCCTGTTTTTGTAAATAATATGAAAAAAATATTGGCCAGCAAATTGTAACTTATCACAAGGAATTTTTATCCTTGGAGATTTAAATCTTACATTGTATATCTTTGCCCGAAAATCACATACTATGAGTGCGGATGAGAGATTTCTTTGAAAAAATCCGCAGATCATTACCTTAAGAAGGATGGATGAAACATGGCTAAGAAGAACGAGAAAAATTGCCGTAAAAACAACATGACCGACACTACCATTCAGACCAGCAAAAACTGCAAAAACGAATATCAGCAGACAAAGACTCCACATCCAGAAAAACCGGAGATCAAAAACTACTAATTCTCCCTTCATCTTTTCCAACTGCACAAGGCACAAAAATCCCTGTACGGAAATCCGTACAGGGATTTTTGATGTGTCCAGCCGATCAGTCGGCATTCATATCGTTAAAACCGGAACCTAAAATATCATGTGCATCGTTGACCATCAAAAATGCATTGGGGTCAATCTGTTTGATCAGCCTTTTCACCTCAGGATACTGGTGTTCCTTGATTGCACAGAGAACCACCTTTTTAGGGTCGCGCGAATAGGCGCCCTCTGCCTGTATCATGGTCGCTCCACGGACGATACTCGACATGATCTCCTTGGCAATTTCCTCCGCTTTGTCCGAAATGACATACAGCATCATTCCTTTTTCCATGCCGTACAGCAGATAGTCGACCACCTTGGAGGAAACAAAAATACAGATCAAACCATTCAGACCACTCTCGATATTTTTATAGACCAGCATCGAGACAACAAGAATGGTAAAATCGCCGGCAAACATAATTTTGCCGATGGAAAACTGCGGCATTTTTTTGCGGACAACACGTCCGACAATATCCAGACCGCCGCTGGTGGAACCGCGCTGCAGCACCGAACCGACACAGACACCCATCAGCACGCCGCCCATCAAACCTGCCATGATCTTTTCACCGGTGTAGACGTAGCCCTGCACCATCATCGGTACAATGACGTCGACCGAAAAGTTGATGATTACCACCGACTTAAGTGTGCGGAAGAAAAACTCTTTTCCCAGCACACGCACACCGATCAGCAGCAGCGGCACATTGATGCAAAAGGACATCAAACCGATCGGCACGCCGAAGATATAGTTCATCAGCGTCGCAAAACCGGTGACGCCTCCAGGCGCAATGTGGTTTGGTGCGGTAAATACATTGACCGATATGCCGAATGCAATGCCCGCAATCAAGTCAACCAGCAGATCCATTGCAATGGTTTTGGCCATATTCTGTTTTTGAACAATCGCATTTTTTGTCATGGTTTATTCCCCCAGCTCCTGCTCTAACTTTTCCTCAATACTCAGAAACAGCTGATTGATTCTGTCGATTTTCCCCTGCAAATACAGATATCCAAACAGACACTCCAGACCGGTTGCACGCCGATAGTCCTGCATCGAACCATTTTTCGGAGGCTTGATCGAGCTGATATTTCTGCCGCGTTTGAGTGCAGCCAGCTCCTCCTCGGTGAGCATCGGCTCGATGACCGCATACGCCTTGCTCTGATAGGAGGCCCGCACCTGTTCCACCGCCTGCAGATGCAGCTTGTTGACCGGCATATTGGCGCGGTGAACAATTCGTTCCCGCACCAGAATCTCATATACCGCGTCGCCCAAAAAGGCCAGTGCCTGCGGACTGTACAGTCTGATGTCTACTTTTTCATTGCTTAACGATTCCGTTTTCAAACATTCCCTTCTGTCCGGCTGTGCCGTCTATCGGATATAATCAAACTCAAAGTTCAGGATGCTGACGGTATCCCCTTCGTTAATGCCCATCTCCTCCAGACGGTCGATGATGCCGCTCTGGCGCAGAACACGCTGGAAGTATCCCAGCGACTCCTCGTCGTTGATGTTGACCATACCCAGCACCTTGACCAGCCAGTCTGCTTCGACCACATAAACGCCGTCCTCGTCGACGGTGATGTCAAATTTCCATTTGTCCTCACCCTGCTGCGGCATGGTCGGCACATAGTTGACCTCAAAGCGTTTGATCGGCGGCAGCTCATCCAGCTTCTGAGAGATCGCATGGATCAGCGGCTCGACACCTTTGCGGGTTGCTGCGGAGATACAGAAGAACTGACAGCCCTGCTCCTCCACAAACTTTCTGAAGTCCTCAATCTGCTCCTCGGTCGCAATATCGCTCTTGTTTGCTACTACAATTTGCTCTCTGGTCGCAAGCTCTTCGCTGAAGTTTGCAAGCTCGTGGTTGATGGTCTTGAAGTCCTCCTTCGGATCTCTGCCTTCGCAGCCGGAAACGTCCACCACATGAACGATCAGACGGCAGCGCTCCACATGGCGCAGGAATTCATGTCCCAGACCGACGCCGTCGCTGGCGCCTTCAATCAGACCAGGAATGTCCGCCATGACAAAGGATTTTTCCTCTGCAACTTTGACCACACCCAGAACCGGAGTCAGGGTGGTGAAGTGATAGTTTGCAATGACCGGTTTTGCACCGCTGACCACCGAGATCAGGGTGGATTTGCCGACGTTTGGATAGCCGACCAGACCAACGTCCGCCAGGAGCTTAAGCTCCAGAATCAGATCAAAACCTTCGCCTGGAATGCCTGGTTTTGCATAGCGCGGAATCTGACGGGTTGGTGTCGCAAAATGGCTGTTTCCCCAACCGCCTTTGCCGCCGCGCGCAATGATGACCGGCGATTCATCGACGATGTCCGCCATGACCTGTCCGCTCTCTGCGTTTTTGACGACCGTTCCTACCGGAACCTTGATGACAAGGTCCGGTGCACTCTTGCCAAAGCAGCGGTTGGTTCCGCCGTTCTGACCGTTCTGTGCGATGAATTTTCTCTTGTACTTAAAGTCGATCAGGGTGTTGATGCTCTCGCAGCCCTGCAAAACAATGTTGCCGCCGCGTCCGCCGTCGCCGCCGTCAGGACCTCCTGCTGCAACAAACTTTTCACGATGGAAGGATACAGCGCCGTTACCGCCGGTACCTGCCTGTACTTTGATGGTCGCTTTATCAATAAACATTTGTTTCGCCTCTTTTCAATGTTTGCCGCAAGTCCTCTCTTTGCACCGTGCGGCAATTCTCCAGTACAAAGACATGATGTTATCTATCTCAAACGGTATTTCTCCGTCGAATTCTGTTTATCGGCGCTGCAAAAACCGCAAGGGTCAATAGCAGCAAAGCTGCCGTAGCATAAAATGGTGCCTGCACACCCAAGGTTTGCAGCAAAAATCCGCCCAGTGCAGAAGCAATCATACTTCCTGCGTTGATGCTGCACGAATATAAGCCGCTCATAGCTCCGCGTGCAGCATCCTGTATCTCAAACGAAAAGATCGCGTCAAAGGAAAGTCCCATTGCACACACTGCAAAGCTGTATCCGCTCCAGCCCAGTCCAAACCAAAGCGTCGTGCCGCTCTGTGCCATCCAGATCAGAAAGATCAGTGCCAGTACACTTGACGCAAAAAAGGAGCGTCTTTCTCCAAACTTTTTGACCGCGGCACCGATGGAAGGCGTCCACCAGGTGAGCAAACAGGATGGTACCAGACAAACCAGCCCTATCTCGGTCATGTTGCTCTCAAAGCGCTGCATCATCACCAGCACAAACACGGCACCAAGGACATTAAGTGCCAGGGAAAAGCAGAAGCGCACCGCAATCAGATGGGTGACCTTTGTGGTGAGCAATTTTCGCAAAGGAACCTTTTCTTCCTCCGCATTTCCCTCGTCTTTGGGAAGCTTTGTTTTTGCCATCCAGACTGCAGCCAATGCAGCGGCTGCACTGATGAGGAAAAACAGCTTCCAGCTCTGCAGAAAACCGGTCTGTGACAGCAGCACAAAATAGAGAATCAGACCAATCAAGCCACCACGGTTTTGTGCCGCGGACTGCTTTCCTCTCTCCACCGCTATTTCTTTGTCGCGATCTGCCACCATCGCATAAAGCGAAACCGACAGCAGCGCCGTCGCCACACCATCCACCATCTGTGAAAGATAAAGCAGCCACATTCCCTGTGCAAAACTGAGCAGCAGATAGGACAATGCCATCAGAAACAGTCCCAGCAAAAACACCGTTTTTCTTCCGATGCGGTCGCACCATCTTCCCGACACCCATTTGCTCAGCAGAATAAACAGGGAGCAAACCGAAAACATTCCCGTTGTTTCCAGCGGTGTCAGTCCCAAGCTGGTGCAATAGATTGGCAGCAAAAAGGACGCCATCCATATCGGAAAGCTGGACAGCATCAAACTTTGGTTGATCGTTTTCATAGCCGATCCTCTCTTCCCCAAAAGTGATTCTGCCCTTATTTTACTACATCGGTGGATGCCTTGCAATTTATTTTCTGCGTTATTTGCCGCGATATTCCACGTCCAAATTCCCTCTGTTTTTAATACGCAACCGCTTCCCAATAGATTTTGGGATTTAGCACTCTAATACACCATCTTATCTTCAAACCTAAAAAAATCCCGAGACAAACATCTCGGGATTTTTCTCGTCATCAAAAATGATTACTGAACCGGAATAACGCTTACTTTCTTGCGATCGCGGCCCATGCGCTCAAATTTAACTTTACCATCTTTCAGAGCGAACAGGGTATCGTCGCTGCCGATGCCTACGTTCTCTCCTGGATGAATGTGAGTTCCTCTCTGACGGTACAGAATGTTACCAGCCAGTACGAACTGACCGTCTGCACGTTTTGCGCCGAGACGTTTGGATTCAGAGTCACGGCCGTTCTTTGTGGAACCAACACCTTTTTTATGAGCAAAGAATTGCATGCTAAGTCTAAGCATTGTTGTACACCTCCGTAAGATTTACCTGGATCGTTCCCTCATAATCTTCCGACAGAAGATTCAAATGCAGCAGCAGCGCCTGTAAAAACGGCTGTGCCTTCTGTGCATTTTGTTCTGAGAGTTTCATTTCAATTAAATTTTCTTCGACATTCACGTTGGCATTAAGCTTCAATACCTCGGTGACGCCGTTGACAGTCATCTGCACTGCCGAAGAGACACTGGCACACACAATGTCATGTCCATAATCGTCATAACCTGCGTGTCCGCTAAGCGAAAAGCCGCTGAGCTTTTTGGGTGTCCCAAAAAATGTTGCCTGAATCATTATGCGTTGATTGCAGTGATTTCAACTTTGGTATATGGCTGTCTGTGACCCATTTTGCGTTTGCTGTCTTTTTTGGATCTGTAGGTAAATACAGTGATCTTTTTGCCTTTGCCGTTTTTGATAACTTTACCGGCAACTTTTGCGCCCTCAACAACTGGGGTGCCTACAACCATACCATCTTCTTTGCCAACAGCGATAACGTCGAATTCAACGTTTGCATCTGCTTCCAAATTGAGCTTTTCAACATAAACTACATCGCCTACGGATACGCGATACTGTTTGCCGCCGGTTTTGATAATTGCGTACATAATCATATTCCTCTTTCTGTATAAACTCGCTGTCTTTTCAGGCGGTGGCCTGTTTTGGCGCACGCTTTTTAAGCCCGTGACATGCGGTACAATTTATCCTACCATATCGCACGCACCTTGTCAAGCAAAAAAACGCCTTTTTTACGCCAAATCTTCCCCTTTTCACCGCTTTTCTGCTGTGCTTTTTGACCGAAGTCCTTTTCCCTGTTTCTTTCTGCAAAAAAGGAAAAAGCGGAGCAGATTGCCCCGCTTTCAAAATCTTGTGATTTTATTTTTATCTACCGCTTAGTGGTGGCGTTTTGCCGCAAGAATGGTGCTTTCCAAAAGCTCGGTGATGGTCATTGGACCAACGCCGCCAGGAACCGGTGTAATAAACGATGCCTTTTCTTTGACATTTTCAAAGTCGACGTCGCCGCACAGCTTGCCCAGCTCATTGCGGTTCATACCTACGTCGATGACAACCACACCTTCCTTGACCATATCGGCTGTAACGGTGTTTCTGCGTCCGGTTGCAACGATCAGGATGTCCGCCTGACGGGTTATCTCGGCAAGGTTGTTTGTTTTGGAGTGGCAGACAGTAACGGTTGCATTCTCTTTGAGCATCAATGCAGCCATCGGCTTGCCGACGATGTTGCTTCTGCCGACGATGACACAGTGCTTGCCAGCGATTTCGATGCCATACTCTTTAAGCATCACAACGATACCACTCGGAGTGGCCGGTGCAAAGCATTCATCACCGATGCTCAGAAGGCCGACATTGACCGGATGGAATCCGTCCACATCCTTGTCAGGACGGATCGCACGCAGGACGGTCTTTTCGTCGATCTGTTTTGGCAGCGGCAGCTGAACCAGAATTCCATCGACGCTGTTGTCCTGATTAAGGCGTTCCACCACTTCCAGCAGCTCCTGCTGGGTGGTTTCCTCCGGCATGGTGATGACCTCGGACTCGATGCCGACCTCTCCGCAGGATTTGTGCTTGTTGCGCACATACACCTGGGAAGCGCTGTCGTTGCCCACCAGTACAACCACCAGTTTCGGGACAATGCCCTCCTCCTTCATCTGTGCGATGCGACCCTTCATCTCTTCCTTGAGTTTCAGTGAAAGCATCTTTCCATCAATAATTGTGGCCATTGCAATTCCTCCTTCGCAATAACACCTGTGTCTATCTTCCCTCAGAGAAAAACTATTTGTTCTCCTCTGTCTTTTCCTCCTCCAAATCTGCTTCTACTGCTGCACATGCTGCTTCTGCTTCCATTTCGGCGCTCTCCATCGCAGCAGCTTCTGCCTCTATCTCGGCAGCTTCCAGCTCGGTTTTTGCTGCCTCTTCGGCTGCTTTTTTTGTTTCTTCCTGCATCTCTTCCGCTTCGATTTCTGCACAGGCAGCTTCCGCCTGCATCTGTGCTGTTTCTTCACAGGAATCGTTTACCTGCTGCATCTCCTGAGCTGTCTGATCCTGCTCAGATTCTTCCGTCTGCTGAGCTGTCTGATCCTGTACAGATTCCTGGGAGAACAGCTGATGTTCTGCCGGCTGCTCCTCGGAGGAATCCTTTTTCTTTTTATAGAACTCCCCTTTGATCACCAGCTGGCCTTCTTCGGTGTCCACATACAACTGTCTGCCGCCGGATTTTTTCACTTTGGCAGTTTTTACCGCCCAGATGACTGCTGCCACTACGACCATTGCAATAGCCAGTATCTGGGAAGCGCGCAGAGAGGTGTTTGGAATCATCAGGCTGTCGGTGCGCAGTCCCTCAATGACAGCACGGCCTGCACCGTACCACATCATATAAATCAAAATCAGTTCGCCGTCAAATTTGCGGCGTTTGGTGTACCATGCAATGAATAAAAAGCCCAACAGACACCAGATCGACTCATACAGGAAGGTCGGATGAACCGGCATGTTCGGGTCAATGTTCATTCCCAGCGCTTCCAGCTCCTCTTCATGCTGTGTCAGGTAGGAAGTGATGGTTTCGGACGCCATTCCCCATGGCAGGCTGGTATTTCCTCCGAAAGCTTCGATGTTGACAAAGTTGCCCCAGCGGCCAACGGCCTGACCGATCAAAAATCCGCCTGCTGCCAGATCTACCATCGGCAGTGCTTTTACCTTGCGGATCTTGCACATCAATAAGCCGACCAGCAATCCGCCGATGATACCGCCATAGATTGCCATACCGCCGCTGCGGGTGTTGATAATCTGATCCAGATTCTGTCCGTAATAATCCCAGCGCAGCAGCACAAAGTAAGCTCTTGCACCGATGATGCCGCCGATGGCGCCGCCCATGATGACGTCCAGCATGCGGTCGGCATCCACGCCAAATTGTTTGGCACGTTTGCTCGTATACAAAATTGCCAGCATAAAGCCCAGCGCAATCAGGATGCCGTACCAATAAACCGGTATGCTTCCAATCTCAAATGCCACCCTGTTTACATCGAACTCCAATCCCAACCCTGGGAAAGAGACGATCGTCAATGTCTGTTCCATGAAAAATCTGCTCCTTACAACTGATTTATGCCATCACAATGGAAAGGCTGCTGTTCTCGGAAGAAAAGTCCTCCCGCAAACGTTTTTCCAGCTCCTCTTTGGAGCTATTGGCAACCAGTTCCACCAGGTCATACATGTCGATCCCTGCAAAATAGCAGTTGGTCATCGCACTTGCAAGCGCATCCGGCTTTGCAAACAGACCCAGATACCGTCCATAGGTGGACTTTTTCACCCGTTCAAAGGCTTCGTCATCCACTCCCTCGACGGCCACTTTTTCAAATGCTCTGCAAATCCTCTCATACACCTGGTCAGGGTCCTTGGACTCGCCCGAAATCATCGAACACAGATAATCGCGTCCTGGCATCGTTTCGCCGACAATGCCGCTGTTGATCAGTCCATCGTTGTACAGCTGACGGTACAGCTCGGTGGTTTCCCCTGTGACAAGGTCCAGAATCATTTCATCATAAATCATATTGCAGAAATTCTGCTTTTCTCCCGCATTCGGACTCTTGAATCCGATATAGAACATCGGAACCGCTACCGGCAGATGCTGTACAAACCGCTTTCTTGCAACTGCCGCCGGCTCCTCGGCCACCTTGCGCTCGATGTGAAGCTCCGGCGCTTTTTTCAGGATTTTGTCCGCTGCATCCAGTACCTCCTGCGGATCAAAGTTGCCTGCTACCGTCAGTACCATATTGTTGAGGTTATAGAAGGTGTTGTAGCAGCGGTACAGAAGGTCCGCATCAATCTGTGCAATCGACTCGACGGTACCTGCGATATCCACCTTGACGGTGTTGTTCTGGTACATACTTTCCAGAAGATTGAACATGACGCGCCAGCCTGGATCATCGTCATACATCCGAATTTCCTGGCCGATGATGCCCTGCTCCTTCTCCACCGTTTCCTTGGTAAAGTACGGATCGGTCACAAAGTCCAGCAGAATCTCAATCGACTCCTTAAAGTGATCCGAGCAGGCAAACAGATAGCAGGTCTTGTCAAAGCTGGTGAAGGCGTTTGCCGATGCGCCGGTTTTGGCATAGCGTTCAAACGCATCTCCGTCCTCGCTCTCGAACATTTTGTGCTCCAGATAGTGGGCAATACCCGCCGGTACGGTGGCAAACTCGGTGTCCTCACCGGTTTTAAAGCAGGTGTCGATCGAACCATACTTGGTCGAAAACATTGCATAGGAGGTCGAATATCCCTGCATCGGGTACAAAAGCATGGTCAGACCGGACGGATGTTCCACCCGCAGGTAGCTTTCTCCCAGACGTCCGTTGGTTACAAGCTGTTTGTTCATGTTATTCACCCTCCTTTTCCTTTGGCAGCAGCATATACACGGTATCCAGCTTGATGCAGCTGACCGCTTCGATGACATCTTTCCTGGTCACCTGGCTGCTCAGTTCGATCTCTCCATCCGGAGAAACCTCGGTGCCGCCCAGAATCTGGGTCAGATACCAGCTGTCCATCGCACCCAGCGAATCGGTGGTTGCCTTGAGCGCCGTTTTCATAAACATGACTGTTTCGGTAATATCCTTGTCCTCAAATTCTCCGCGCTGCATCATCTGAAGCTGCTGCAATACCGCTTCCTTTGTTTTTTCGATGTTTTCTGCCTCCACACCGCTGTGTACCATCATCAGTCCGGTGTTGCGGTCATAGCCGGCAGAACAGTAATAGCACAGGCTCATTTTCTCACGCACGTTCTTAAAGAGCAGCGAGTTTGCAGTGCCGCCAAACAGCGCAACTGCGATTCTCTCTGCGTTCATCTTTTTATACTCGGTGACGCCTTCCACACGGAAGCCCATGACCAGCTTGCCCTGTTTGACGTCCATGCGTTCGACTTCTTGTTTGACCTCGCCCTGCTGGTTGCGGCCGCAGTAGCTTGCCACCAAAATCGGTGTGCGCTGGGTGCCCTCAAACTTTTTGCGGAAAATTTCTTTTGCTGCTGTTGGATCGCCGCAGCCTTCGAACAGGATTTCTACCTGTGCTACACGCAGCAATTCTTCATAAGCTTCCGCAGCCGATTCAGGTGTAATCTGCTCCACCTTTTCTGCATAGCCATATTTTTTGATCGAACAGCCTTCGTCGGCACACATAATATCTTTGCAGCGTGTCATTGCATAGGAACGCTTATCGTTGATCTCTGCATTGATAGTATCCAGCAGGTACTGTTTTTCCAAAGCGGTTTCCTGTGCATCAAACTTGCCATCGGTAATATTAGGTTCAAACAAAATTTCTGCCAGCAGTCCGGCACACTCGGACACCATGTCCTCCCCGTGGAGCGCATAGCGATTGTCAATGCCCGACATTCCCAGCGTGATAATTTGATATTCTGCAAATTTATCGACGCCTGCATCCAGACTTGCACCGTACAGATCGCACAGACGCTCATTGAGCTTGGTAAAATCAGGACATTTTTTTGTACCCTGACGCAGAATAAACGGAACAACCGCACGATTGGTAACTTTGTCGCGGTCCAGATTGATCACCAGATTCACTGACATTCGGTTATGTTTAAACTTACGGTCGGTAATCGAAGAAAAATGCACGCCTGGAGCGATGCACTCCCTTGCCAACGGATAATTCATGTGTTCATCTCCTATTTGTATATCTATCTTGTCATCTTTGCATCGGATGGTAATTGCAAAAAACATGCTCTGTTGTTCATTATAGCATATTCCATTTGGGGATTCTACATACAGTCTGTGAACTTCCACCGACAAAACCCAAAAATGGAAACTTATTCATACCATTAAAAAAGGGCTGTGATTTCTCACAGCCCTTTTGGAAGCTTTATCGTTTGCTTGGAGTTCTCTTGATAATTAGATTAGTACATGGGTAGTATCCTCATTTTCTTAATATTCTTTCAGATAACGTACTACATTCGGTTTATTCGGGAATGCTTTCATTTTTATCACATTTCCTTTTGCCTTGCTTACTTTTACGCTTATCTTCGAATTAGGAATGCCCTTGTCTTAATCTGCTATTTCATCGGACTCACCTTACAAGTATATTTTAAGAAATCAATGTTAACTAGGTTTCTTTTTTCAAGATCTATATTAACAGTGAAAAGGTAATATCATTGATTGTGAAAAATCTGAACCATGATTCTTCAGATTTTTGCGTCTTAATTTTTTTAAAAGGTTTTGTTCCTTTGATTTTTTTAGAAGATTTTCTTTCTTCTCAATTTTTAAAAAGGTTTTTCTTCCTTTCATTTTTTCTTATTCAGTTTTGATTATTTTTTTTAAAGGTTTTTTCCTTTTCTTCTGATACTACATCCATCAGAATCTTTTTGATATTAAATATAAACTTTTCAGATAATGGATACCATTTTTTTATTTTGCTTCATTGCTTTCGATCTTTGTTCCTCCCGATTTCAAAGCACTTTGGAATATCTTTTGATGCTCCTTTTACTTTTTATCAGGTTTCTGATCGCTGATTCAATGGAGTTTCATTATCTGTTTTGGGATCTCCCTGAGGAAACTTTTGATTCCTCAGAAAGGATCATAACTGGTTCTGCTCCTGTTTTCATAGGAATCACCCTTTCTGTTTTATATTTAATATTACCTTTGTTGTGTCTTTATTATAGCTGATTCTTTGCACTTTTTCAATAGATATTTTCAACAAATTGAAAGTTTTTTATTGAACAAACTATAAAATCTCGAATTATGATTGACTTTGCCCCCAGAATGCTATAATATAGTCGTAGCAAAAAAAGAAAGGATGCAGCACGATGATCGACAACGAATTTGGCAATGATATCCTGACTCTGGAGGATGACGACGGGGTAGAACATACCTTTGAGGTACTGGACGCAATCGACAACGGTGAAAACCGCTATATGGCACTTTCCCCTGTCTATGATGACCCACAGGAAAGCCTGGAGGACAGCGGTGAGCTGGTCATCCTCAAGGTGGTCACAGTGGATGGAGAAGAATTTCTGGAAACCATCGAGGACGAAGACGAGATGGATGAAATCGCCGATATCTTTATGGAACGTCTGGAAGAGGACTACGATGTTGTCGATGATGAGGAATAATCATCAGGACTGCTGCAAATAATCTTGCTTGTACTCCTGCCGTGTTCGAGAAAGTATGGTTTTTATAATCCAACACTTTTTAAAAGGGACGCCAAGCTCCGGCACACGATTGCAGACCTCCCGCTTTTGCGGACGAAGGGAGCGTGAAGGTGTTGGGCAGCAACCCACCTGTCCATACGACGGGTTTTAACTTGCCATGGCGACGGCACGGCGGGGTATCTATAAAAAATCAAAAGCGCACAACCGCTGTGCGCTTTTTTCATGTCTAAAACCGGAAACTGGAGGAGAAGCTATGAGCAGAAAATGGCTGGAACGCACCGAAACTCTGTTTGGAACACAGATCATCGACGACCTTTCCCACAAAAAAGTTGCCATTCTGGGACTGGGCGGCGTCGGCGGCGCCGCTGCTGAAGCGATCTGCCGGATGGGCGTGGGAACGCTCATCCTCATCGACAACGACACCGTAGACATCACCAACCTCAATCGTCAGCTCTTTGCTACTGCCGACATGGTCGGACAGAGCAAATGCCTGGCTGCAAAACAGCGTCTGCTTTCGATCAACCCCAAGGTAAACCTCATCTGCCACGAACGCTTCTTCCTGCCGGACAATGCCGATTTCCTCTTTGACGAGCATCCCGACCTGATCCTGGATGCCATCGACACCGTCACTGCAAAGCTCTTTCTGGCGCAGAAATGTCAGGAACTGCACATTCCACTGGTAACCTGTCTTGGCACCGGCAACCGTGTCGACCCTTCCCTGCTGCGCTGGGGAGACATCTCGGATACAACCGGCTGCGGCTGTCCGCTGGCCCGCGTCATGCGCCGCGAATTAAAAAAGCGCGGCGTAGAAAAACAGACGGTCATCTACTCAGTAGAGATGCCTGCGAAGGCTATCTGCGAGGGCGGCGAAGAGCATGGACGCCACAGTCCTGCCAGCTGCGCCTTTGTTCCGCCGGCAGCAGGCTATCTGATGGCAAGCGTCGGTTTTCGGAAGATGACAGCATCCAAATAAAAATCTATCTCCAATCGCAAAAAGGTCAGGGAACCGTGGTTCCCTGACCTTTTTGCATACATATTTTCAGGATTTTCCATGCTTCTGATAGACCTGGTAGGAATAAATCACGCAGAAAACAGTATCCAACAAAATCAGCACAATCATCAAAATGCTTTGGTAGGTTGGATTGGAAATGAGGATGCTCCCCAACACAATCAAACAGCCGGTGATAACAAAGCTCAACCCGCCAAACCGCTGGGAAAGATTCCAGCAGGTGTCGTTTGCCATGCTCCATTTGGTGCGCAATCCGAACACACCGTTTCGTTTGACCTTCGGCATGACATTGCCCAATGGGATGAGTGACAGTCCGATCAAAAGATTGGTGATGCGCATAATCGCTTCTCCTGGAACAGCCATCCGGTCCACCCAAGCAAAGGAGGTGTACAGCATCACAAAAAAGATTCCGTTAAAGATTGCCAGCATTGCACATCCGGCGA
>NZ_CALXIN010000013.1 GCF_944388365.1 uncultured Negativibacillus sp.
TCCTTAGCTCAGTCGGTAGAGCATGCGGCTGTTAACCGCAGGGTCGTCTGTTCGAGCCAGACAGGGGGAGCCAAAAAGCCTTCATCCAAATGGATGAAGGCTTTTTTCATATCTTGTTACGGGAGGAAAGCTCAGGATGGCGAAAAAAGTCTTAATCGGAACAACTAATCCGTCTAAAATGCGGCGTTTTCGGGATTTGCTGAAAGAATATTCCGTTGAGTTTTATACTCTGCAGGATCTTGGTATTATAGATGAACCGGAAGAAACCGGTACGACACCGGAGGAAAATGCAATTTTAAAGGCAAAATTTTATGGCAAATATTTTGATCGGGTGATTTGCAATGATTCGGGACTTTATTTTGATGAGCTGCCACTAAACGATCCTCGACAGCCTGGACTGCATGTCCGTACACCCCAGGGAACTCGTCTGGATGACGAACAGATGATTTCTTATTACGCTTCTCTTGTCCATGAACTGGGTGGAAGGGTATTGGCTTATTATCTGGATGGAATTGCAGTTTATTGCGGCGGAAAAATTACCTCTATGATGGAAAATAGTGACGCAACAAGAGCCAGTGCATTTTATATGGTGGATTCTCCTTCTCCAAATCGTCACCCGGGATGGCCATTGGATTCCATTTCCCTCAATCGCCGTACGATGACCTATTTCGTGGAGCAAAAAGAGAATGAAACGAATACAACGCAGGAACAAATTATCCTCGGAGAATATCGCAAACGCCTGATTGCTTTTCTGGCAAAGGCTTTGGATTTGGAAAAATAGTTAGATAAAAATAATCCCACCGGCAAAAAGACGGTGGGATTATTTTTATCTGGCTTATTCAAATTCGTAATAGTCTTTTTTCTCGAAGACATGGAAGGAAATCTGTACCAGAGGATAGCCTTTGTCTAAAAACGGCTTGGACAGTGCTTGCGCAAGCGCATCCTGGACCTCCTGTGGACGGCTGTACCACCAGATTTGCAGGATTGGATATTGTTCTGTGGGTCCGTCTTTGACAAAAAACAGGGAAGGGCACAGCTCCAGTGTGACCCAATCCTCAGGACACTCAACCAGACGGGAAACAGTTTCGATGATCTGTGGTGCAAGCTGCTGTAATTTGTCCTCACGGACACCTTTGACGATGATTTGTGGCATAAAAAGCTCCTTTCAAAATCAAATAGCGTTAAATGGCTTGAATATTGCTGTGATGACAGGTGAAAAAGCGGACATCCTGAATCTGCTCGGATAAAATTTGACGCAGCGGTTCAATCACAATGTCCTCGGTGTCAAAATGGCCGGCGTCTAATAAGGTGATTCCAGCTTCTGCCGCCTGCAAGAACTCATGATGCTTAACCTCCGAGGTCAGCAGGGCATCGGCTCCCTGTGCGATCGCTGTATCCAGACAATCAGCGCCGGAACCGGAACAGAGCGCTACCGTTTGAATCGGTCTGCCTCCGTCTACAAATTTGACACTGACGGCATTCAGAGCGGCTTTCACCGTCTTTGCAAAGGAAACCGCATCTGTCGGTGCAGATAACTTTCCGATGCGTCCCAGCCATGCTTCCTGGGCTGGATCAACCATTTCCAATCCTCGGCAATCTTGCAGACCGATCGCAGCGGCAAGTACATCGTTGACACCGCCGGCAGCGATGTCCAGATTGGTATGTGCGCTGATAACGGCAATATCATGGCGCACCAGCTGGTATACGAGGTCATTTTCGGTGACATGTTTCAGTGGATGAAAGATGATGGGGTGATGGGTAATAATCAGCTGTGCGCCGCACTGGACGGCCTGTGCGATGACCTGGGAGGTGCAGTCGAGCGCTAACAGTGCACACTCGACGGTGCGATGGCTGTCGCCGACCAGAATGCCGGTGTTGTCAAAATCCATGCTCAGTGAAAATGGTGCCAGCTGGTTGATGACAGAATAAATTTCTGCGACGGTGGACATGAGATTTTCTCCTCCTTATGTTGAAGATGATGGTGTGGAAAGCTCGGCAATCTGCTGTGAAATATCCAGCAGTTCCTGCGCTTCCTCCGGTTTTCCACGGTGGAAAAGTCCGTCGGCAGTTTCTTTTAAAAAACCGGCGGTCCGCTGTAGTTTTTCACAAGCTTCCGGTGTGTGGCAGTGGATAAGTAATCCGCAGTAGCTCTCCAAGGGAGAAAGCTGATGAATTACGCCGGCGTATTCCGCCACCATGACGGTGTAGACATACCGACCGGAGCGAACCGCTTCCTCTCTGAGCAGAGCAAAGCCGTTTTCTGCCAGAAAACGGCGCAGAATAAATTCGCGGGATTGCGGCTGTAAGATTAGACGGATGGAAGGATTTTTGAGAAACGGCGCCTTTTGCAGAATCCCTGCGATGACCTCACCACCCATTCCGGCGATGGTGATGTCGGTCAATCCATACTGTTCCAGCCCCTGTAATCCATCGGTCAATACGGTTTGAATTTGGGATGACAATCCTGCCTGTTCGATGTTGCGCTGTGCGGACTGAAGCGGGCCGGCGCTGATGTCGCAGGCATAGCCACGGACAGCGCCGCGGCGGATCAATTCGATGGCAAGATAGCCGTGGTCACAGCCGATGTCGGCGAAGATAGCATCGGGACGCACAAAAGAAGCTGTTTTTTCCAGACGTGGGTCCAGTTTTGCTGTGCGCTTCTGGCTCAGAAAAATTCCTCCTGTCACTTTTATTTGGGATCAATTACAGAGTAATTTCCAGTCCGACCGGACAGTGATCGCTTCCGAAAATATCGGTGTAGATCATCGTGTCGGTGACCTTTTCCATCAGACGGTTGGACACCAGAAAATAGTCGATGCGCCACCCTGCATTCTTTTCGCGGGCTTTGAAGCGATAGCTCCACCACGAGTAGATGTCGGTTGCATCAGGATTTTTGGCGCGGAAGGTGTCGGTAAATCCGCTTGCCAGCAGTTCGGTCATCTTCTGACGCTCCTCGTTGGTAAATCCGGCATTTTTGCGGTTGGTTTTGGGGTTTTTCAGGTCGATTTCCTGATGTGCGACGTTCATATCTCCGCAGATAATCACCGGCTTTTTCTGATCCAGCGCACAGACATACGCGCGGAAGTCGTCCTCCCACTTCATGCGGTAGTCCAAGCGGGCAAGCTCGTTCTGGGAGTTTGGAGTGTAGACGGTAACCAGATAAAAGTTTTCATATTCCAGGGTGATCACACGGCCCTCGTGGTCGTGCTCGTCGATGCCCAGACCATAGGAAACGGTCAGCGGCTCCTTTTTTGTAAAGACAGCAACGCCGGAATATCCTTTTTTCTCGGCGCTGTTCCAGTATTGCAGATAGCCTTCGGTGGGAATGTGCGCCTGATCAGGCTGCATTTTTGTTTCGCCCAGGCAGAAAATGTCGGCGTCCTGTGCAGCAAAAAAGTCAAAAAATCCTTTTCCCACACAGGCGCGCAGTCCGTTGACGTTCCAGGAAATCAGTTTCATCGTAGAGTCTCCTTTCGGCGGCGGATGCCATTGAAATCTAAAAGTTCTTGTTTTGTTTGCAATTTGAAGGAAGAAGATGGCTTACCACGATCGTTTCAACATCAGAGCGGTTATTTGTCTTCTCCAAAGCGGGCAGCAAACAACCGTCTCAGCAGCCAGCAGCTCAAGCAGAGGGTCAGCAGCTCGGACAGCGGCACAGTGGCCCAGATGCCTCCCAATCCGAAGAAACTGCTTAAACATAACAGCACCGGCACCAGAAACAGCAGACCACGTCCCAGCGAAATCAGTGTTGCCTCGCGGGAAGCCTCCAGTGACTGATGGAAGGTGGCACTGATGATGTTGAGACCCATCGGCAGGTAGGCAATAAAGTAGATACGGATGGCGTAATTTGCCACTGCAATGACGTCGGGAGTCGGCTCGGTAAAGATGGCGACCAGTGTCTGCGGGAAAAATTCACCGATTAAAACGAAGGCCAGCGAGGACAGCAGCACCGTCCATACGCCCAGCCGGAAAAACTGCCGTACACGCGAGTAGTTGCCGGCACCGGCATTGATACTGCACAGCGGCTGCAAAGTGGCACTGGCGCCGTTGTATACCGCCAAAAACAGGTAAGCGACATTGGAGATGATGCTGTAACAGGTAACTGCGGCGACGCCGCCTTTGCGCATTAGGAAGATGTTGAACAGCAGGATAATCAAACCGGAGGAACACTCGGCAATCAGGCTGGAGATTCCGTTTTGCATGATGCGCTTTAAGCGGGAAAACAGATGCAGCTGGTCAAAGCGAAATTTGAGCTGACAATCCGGCTTTAAAAAATGGGTCAGCATAATCAGAATGCTGATAAATCCCGAAAAGGCGGTGGCGCCTGCGGCGCCTGCCATTCCCCAGTCAAACAGAAAGATGCAGACATAATCCAGAATGATATTTAAAATACAGCTGACGATACCTGCCACCATGACGCGCTGAGGATCGCGGTCGTTGCGCACAAAGACGCCCAGAAAGTTGTTGACAACAAAGAGGATGGCACCGCCGTTTAAAATGCGCAGATAATCTCCGACAAGCTCGATGATGCTGTCATCTGCGCCGCCCAGATAGGCGATTGGCCGCCAGAATACTCCGCCCAGAATACCCAGAATCAGGGAAACGGTGCAGGTAAACACGACGGCAGCGGTGAAGTAGCGGTTGGCTTCCTCGTGGTCGCCCTGACCACGGCAGATGGAAAGGGCGGTTGCACCGCCCATGCCCATCATCTGAGCAAAACCGATCTCCAGCGAGTAACAGGGCAGCGTGATGTTCAGCGCTGCCAATCCCTGGCTGCCGACACCTCTTCCGATGAAGATGGTGTCGAACAGGACGTAGACTGCCAGCATCAGGGAGGAGATCAGGTTGCTTTTAAAATATTGGAAAAACAGTCCTTTGACCGGCTGAGTCAGCAGGACAGCAGAAGAAGGCTGATTTGGTTCGCTCATTATTTCTGCTCCTGATACAGGGTGTCAGGATGCTGGTAGAGAATCACCGTCTCGGAAATCCGTTTCTGAATCCGCTGACGCAAAGCCTCTATCTCCGCAGGCTCTTTTCCCGAACGCTCCAATACAAAATCCAGATGTGCCTGTGAAAAGGCCTGTACATCCAGTCCAACAGGAGCAAAGGTCAGCCGCTCATTGCCTGCCTGGTTGCTGGTGTGGTATCCCTGTATCTGACTGCATTGCAGGAAGAACAGGTCTTTAGCATAATAGGCGGTCAGCCATTCTGGGTCGACCGGCTGGCCGTTGTAGTTATAATTTTTGCTGTAAACGATTTTTTGACGGTTGCTCAGGAGGGTGCGCATTTCCATCAGGTTTAAGATGGTCCCTTGCTCATCGGTGACATATCCGCCATAGGTTGGGTCGACCATGATCCACTTGCCCAAATCTTCTGCATATGCCTCGCAGACAACATGGTTGTCCGAATCATAAGGGGACATCGGCATCATTGTCATTGCTCTTGCACGCAGTCCCAGTCCCAGCAGACACTCAGTCAGAGAGATCGACAGGGAAAGACAGTTGATACCGTTTTCGATACCCTGGTCAAAGGAAAATTCCAGCAGCTTTTCTGCACAGGGTTCAATGTGGTTGTCGTAGTTTCCGTTGTGGAAACAGTGCTGGGTCATCCATTCCACCATGCGGATGATCTTCTGGGAGTCGGGACCGTCGCCGGCGACGTCGGTCAGATGGTATTGCAAAACCACCTTGTTAAGCTGTGAATCAAAATGATATTCGATCTGCTTTGGTTGATTGTCTGTTCTAAATACCGATGCCGACTTCAGGATACCGGCATAGACGTTGTTGTAAATATGATAGTCCATCAAAATCTCCTTTCCCGCAAAACATGATAAAAATACCGTGATGGGATACAAGGAGATTATACTACAAAACAGCAGGCTTGTCACAGGGAATAGGAAAGTTGATTGAAAAAGGAAATATCTTGCGGAAGGTTGACTTTCCGCACAGATAGATTATCATAAAATCAACGGGAAGTTACACAACAGGAGGACGCAGGATGAAAAAAGAGCTTCCAAATAAAAAAAGAGAATGGGTGCGGCTGATTTTGTCAGCCCTAGTGTTGTTTGCCATGGTTCCCATCACCATTTTAGCGATTCCAAAAGTGATGGCATTGACACAGCCACACACCAGAGAACTGCTGCAGCGCCAGCTGGAGTCGCTGGGAATCGGCGGCTGGGTCGCATTTCTGGGCATTCAGGTGATACAGGTGGTCGTGGCGATGATTCCTGGCGAGCCAATCGAAATTTTGGCGGGAATATTGTACGGGCCGTTGTGGGGAACGCTCACCTGTATGCTGGGTATTTTCATCGGTTCGATCATCGTTTATCTGTTGGTGCGAAAGCTGGGCATGCCCATCGTCTCCATCTTTATTGATCCCGAAAAATTTCAGAATCTGCGCATCTTACAGGATGAGCGGCGCTTTGAGCGGATTGCCTTTCTGTTGTTTTTCATCCCTGGAACGCCAAAGGACCTTCTGACCTGGGCGGCAGGATTGATTCACATTCGACCGCTGCGCTTTTTCATCCTCTCCACCATTGCCCGACTTCCTTCCATTCTGACCTCGACGCTGGCAGGCACGACGCTGCTTTCCGGCGATTTCAGCACGACGGTGCTGATTTTTGTGGTCACAGGCTGTATCAGCATGGTAGGACTGTGGGCTCACAAGAAGCTCAGCTAAAAAGAGACATAGAAAAAAGCCTGTTTTTTTAAAAACAGGCTTTTTTCTAAAGTTAAGGTTTGTATGAGAGTTTGAAGATGGCTTTTCTTGGTCATCAACGTTGTCCGGACGTCGATGAAATTGGTTGGTAGAAAAAGGAGGTTTTCTAACGCACCATAAGTCACAAGTTATCTTGGTTATGATTATAGTACATAAATTACCAAATGTCCAATCGTAGTTTTGTATCATAATTTGTAAAAGGATTGATTTTTCCTATTCTTTCACCTTCAAACCCTCCAGATAACTGCCGATGGATTCTCCTGCCAGCTGTGCGGTATACAAAATTTCTTCCAGTGTGTTTCCGTGGGAACCAAGTTCGATCAGAAGGGAACCGGTGGTGAGGTCCTGATTGTATTTGCGGTAGCAGAAATAGACCGGTCGGGTCAGTCCAGACCACTGGCTTTCGATGGCGTCCTGCATTCCCGCTGCAAAGCGAAAATTTTTGCTCCAGTTGGGCATTCCCATGGTGCCATCGTCACATCCGGCAATGATCATCAGCTGAGCGGCTTTCTTGCCGTCGATCTGCGTGATCGGTTTGACCAGTGTGGTGTCACGCTGGACAGCGTCTCGGTGGACATCCAAAACCACTTTAATACTGGGGTATTGCTCCAGATAGCTTTTGATTGTTTCTGCGCTTCGCTCATAGGAGCCGTTGTAGGAGGGATAGTCATGCTGGGTTTCATCGTGTAAAACCTCGATGCCATGGGCACGGATGGCTTCGGCAATGACCTCGCCGGCAGCGACGATGTTCTGCGTGTTGTCGGTGGTTCGCCAGGTGTGGCGGGTGTCGTAGAGGTCGGTGTCGTATGGCTCAAAACTTTCGGTTGCATGGGTGTGCATGATGAGCACCTGCGGACCGTCGTCGGTGATTTGAACAGGGTTGTCTGTATTCAGCAGCGCCATTGCCTCCTCGTCGGAGACGGAGGTGCTGTTTTTGATCAGTCCACTTCCAAAGCTCAGATAGTCGCTGTTGCCTCTGCCGGACATGTCTTCCTCGATGATATCGCCCTGATACTCCTCAGGGATGGAATAATCTTCGGGAGGCTGGCTGCCTTCGGCTGTGACTTGCGGCTTTTCCTCGGGAATATCCGGTGCTTCCTCTGTCTCTGTCGATGGCGCAGCGTCATTGGTAGAGGGAGCCGCTGGGGCTTGTTCTGTTTGATTGGGGTCTTCCATCTCGTCGGAAAATCGTTCCTCCAGACGATCCAGCGCACGGTCAGGAACGGTGTAGAGGGCAGAAAAGACAGCTGCATCAGCTGAGAGATGATCGAGTGCAGGGAGCAGCTGGTGGGATAGTACCGCAGTGGAAATCACTCCGGGAACCGCGGCTGCAGCCAGCAATCCCCAGAGTGCATATTTTCGTACCGTGGATTTTTTTCTGTTTCTTCGATATTGTCGTCCCATCCTTCTGATAATGCTCACCGGCGAGCATCTCTCCTTTCCACCAAAGCTGATCCTGTAATTTCAGGATATGAGGCAGAGGAGGAAAATAGAAGGTTCTATGCGCACAGAAAGGAGATTTCCTCCAGACTCAGTTCGGGATAGAGCGACTTGTTGACGGCAAGCGAGATAAATTTGGCGGCATGTCCAATCATGCGGTCGACTTCACGCGGAGTGACGACGGTGCCTGCCGCTTCAGGAGAAATCTGGCTGCGCGGCAGATCGGAAAAGGTAGCGGTGAGGGTGGCGCCATCGATGACGGTGGGCACGCCGATCGAAATGACAGGGATGCCCAGCGTGCGCTCGCTCAGCTCCCGACGGGCATTTTGAACCCCTGCTCCAGGGGCAATACCGCTGTCGGCAATCTGGATGGTGCGGCCCAGACGGTTATAATCCTGTGCTGCCAGCGCATCAATGGCAAGCACTGCCGCAGGTTGGATGAAGTTGACCAGCGCGGCGATGACCTCGCTGGTTTCGATGCCGGTTTGTCCCATCACACCAGGAGCGATGGCGGCAGTTTTCCGCAGTCCGTCCAAGCCGGCCTTCTGTGCAAGCTCACCGGTGAGATGGCGGGTGGCAAGGGTGCGCTGGATTACCTGCGGACCCAGTGCATCGGGAGTGATGCCGTTGTTTCCCAGTCCCACCACCAGAATACTTCCATGGGAAGGAAGCAGTGAGCGGATCGTTTCAGCGGCAGCCTGTATCTCGTCCTGTGGGTCCAACAGGCTGTTCCACAGCGGTGGAGTCTGGATAGTGATGTATTTTCCGCGCGGTTTTCCCATCTGCTTTGCCATGGATGGCGTCTCAATGGTGACACAGGTGATCTCCACCATGCCGTGACGACGGGTGTGTACCGACAATCCTTCGGGAAGTTTTTTGTCCTGCAACAAAGGCGCAGCCAGCTCCAAAGCAAGGTCGGAACGGACAAAAAGATGATTTTGAGATGACATAGTAAAAGGCTCCTTTCAGAATCAACTGCTGTAAAAAGGATGGGAGCATTTTACCAGAAATATACAAAGGGATAAAAGAAGGGAAAAATGCTGGAAGAGTAACCGAATCTGAGCGGAATAAATGGCTTAAAATTAGGGATTGTGACAAAGTACATTAAAAACAGTTGATTTTTATAAAAAATGATGATAAAATTGAGTGTACTGTCAAGATGGAATAGGAGGTGTTTAGAATGGCTAACATTAAATCTGCTAAGAAGAGAATCCTCGTTCAGGCAAAACGTGCTGCTCGCAACAAGGCTTGCAAAACTAACCTGAAGACCGTTCTCAAACAGGCTAACGCTGCTATCGCAGAAAACGCAGAGAACAAAGACGCTCTGGTAAAAGCTGCTGTTAAAAAGATCGACCAGGCTTGTGCAAAGGGCATCATCCACAAAAACTGCGCTGCCAGAAAGAAATCGACTCTTGCTGCTCTCGCAAAATAGTTTTGCAGGGATCTTGCAATAGGATTCACTTTGAAGCAAAATAAAATTATCCGGATAATTTTATTGGAAAATCCACAGACCCTGGGGTCTGTGGATTTTGTTTTTTACAGGGAGGACTGGACCATGGCACATACCGAGAAAAAACTGGATTCCCAAACACTGTTTCAGGGCAGGATTATCGAAGTACACAAGGACAGTGTAGAGCTGGAAAACGGCAAAAAAACGACCCGTGAACTTGTCATCCACCATGGAGGCGTGTGCATTGTCGCATTGGATGACGAGGATCGTCTGCTGCTGGTCAAGCAGTTCCGTTATCCTTATCAGAAGGAGATTATCGAGCTGCCGGCAGGCAAGATCGAGTTGGGAGAGGACCCGCGCGTCTGCGGTATCCGCGAGTTGGAGGAGGAGTGCGGCTGTTTAGCCGACCGCTTCGAAAAGCTGACCCAGCTGTATCCAACACCGGCCTACTGCACCGAGATCATCCATATTTACTACGCCGAAGGTCTGCACCAGACTCAGCAGCATCTGGACCCGGGTGAGTTTTTAACTGTGCTGCGCGTACCTTTTGAGCAGGCGGTTCAGATGGTCTTAAACGGAGAGATCGAGGATGCAAAAACACAGATCGGTATTCTCCAGCTGGCAGTTCGCAGAGCAGGTCAGAAAGCTTGTAAATAAAGTGTAAATGATAGGGCCTTTGTTTGAGCAGATCAAAGCCACTATGCTATAATGAAAAAAATAGAACAGAGCTGCCTTTCCTAAGGGAAAGGCAGCTCTGTGTTTGCGTCAGATTTGGAGAAAGAAGGTTTGTTTGGATGGAAGAGAAGGAAAATAAGGAAAATAAGCTGGGAACACAGCCGGTGGGAAAGCTGCTGGTACAGATGTCCCTGCCTGCAATCACCGCGCAGGTAATCAATGCATTGTACAACATCGTTGACCGCATCTATATCGGCCATTTGCCGGAGGTAGGCTCGCTGGCACTGGCATCGCTGGGTGTTGCGTTCCCTCTGATTATGATTATCTCCGCCTTTGCGGCACTGATTGGTATGGGCGGTGCGCCGCGTGCCGCCATTGCGTTGGGTGCAGGTAAAAAAGAAGAAGCAGAAAAAATTCTGGGTAACTGCTTTTCTGCACTGGTCATTCTGTCGGTAGTGCTGACAGTTCTGTTTTTGATGACCAGTGAAACGCTGCTGACCTGGTTTGGTGCGACCGAAAACTCGCTGCCAATGGCAAATTCCTATTTCACAATATATGTCATGGGCACCATCTCGGTGCAGATGGCGCTGGGACTGAATTCCTTTATCAGCTCACAGGGATTTTCTGCCATGAGCATGATGACGGTGGTCATCGGCGCGATCTGCAACATCGTTCTCGATCCAATTCTGATTTATGGATTTGATATGGGAGTACAGGGTGCTGCGATTGCAACCGTCTTTTCGCAGACTGTTTCTGCGGTCTGGGTTGTCGCCTTTCTGCTGGGCAAAAAAACAATTCTCCGCATCAAACGCCAGTATCTGAAGATCAATGCAGCAGTATTGCTGCCGACGTTGGCGCTGGGCATTTCTCCGTTTATCATGCAGTCGACCGAAAGCCTGGTGCAGCTGACCTTCAACACCCAGATCAAACGCTACGGCGGCGATCAGGTCGATTTGCTGATTTCCGCCATGAGCATTTTGCTCTCCTGTATCCAGTTTTTTGTCCTGCCGCTCAATGGTCTGACACAGGGAGCACAGCCGATTGTCAGCTATAACTATGGAGCAGGCAAAATTGACCGCGTCAAAAAAGCATTCTGGCTGCTGATTAAGAGCGGAATGGTGTATACCATTGCGGTTTGGGCTGCGGTACAGCTGTTCCCGAGCATTTTTGTCAAGATGTTCTCCTCCGATCCGGCACTGCTGGAGATTGCGCCTGGATACCTGCGCATCTTTATGTCCGGTATGCTTTTGCTGGGAGCCCAGTTTAGCTGTCAGCAGACCTTTGTGGCACTGGGACAGGCTAAAATTTCGACCTTCCTTGCGCTGCTGCGAAAGGTTATCCTTTTGATTCCGCTGGCACTGGTGCTGCCGATGCTGATGGGATTCCAGGGCATCTTCCTGGCAGAGCCGATCGCCGACGTTGTAGCGGCACTGTGTACAACCACGGTATTTTTGCTGATGACACGCAGACTGTTTTCGGGAGAAACAGACAGACTGTAAAACCAAAAAGATCCGCTGTACAAACTTGTACAGCGGATCTTTTTATCCTTTTTCGGCGGATTTGCAGAACAATCCTGCCAGCAGTGCCGCCACAATCGCGACGGTAATACCGGCGGCGGTGGCGCCTAACCCACCGGTAAAAGCGCCGAATAGGCCATCCTCCTTGACAGCTTCGGCGACACCCTTGGCAAGGGTTGCACCAAAGCCGGTCAACGGAACGGTTGCACCGGCACCGGCAAAGTCGATGAGCGGCTGATATAATCCCAACCCGCCCAGAATGACACCCAGCACGACAAAAGAAACCAGAATACGTGCAGGCGTCAGCTTGGTATAATCAATCAAAACTTGTCCGACGGCACAGATGAGTCCGCCGACAAGAAATGCTTTTAAGAGCATCCACAGGTCCATTATGCTTGCTCCTCCTTTGTGTGTGGGAATGCGGAGATATGCAGCAGGTGAGCAATGCCAGGGATGCTTTCTCCCTGCTGGGTGCTGGTCGGGCTCATCAGCGCACCGGTTGCCAGAAACAGAACGTCTTTCAGCCGCTGACAGGCAATCTGCGGGAGAATGAACGAACACAGCACCGAAGCGGCACAGCCGCAGCCGGAACCTCCGGCGTGAACATCCTGCTTGAGCCGGTCAAAGATCATCAGTCCGCAGTCGTTGTGGAGGTTTGCCATAGGATAGCCTTCGGACTGCATCAGACGCTCCAGCAGACGGCTGCCGACAAAGCCCAGGTCTCCGGTCAGAATCAGATCGTAGTCCTCGGGACGGGTAGCGGTGTCCTGAAAATACTGGCAGAGGGTGCGTGCAGCAGCCGGTGCCATGGCAGCGCCCATGTTGTTGATGTCGGTGATGCCAAGGTCCTCCACCGTTCCCACCGTCACTGCCCGCAGATACGGCGCCTGTGCTTTTGGTGCGACAACACAGGCGCCTGCGCCAGTCACCGTCCATTGGGAGGTTGGAGTGCGCTGGCCGCCGTACTCCAGCGGAAAGCGGAACTGCCGTTCTGCCGAACAAAAGTGGGAGGAGGTGACCGCCAGACAGCGGTTTGCCAGCTTTGCATCGACAAACATGCTCGCCAGACACAGACTTTCCGACATGGTGGAGCAGGCTCCATACAGCCCGAAGAAAGGGATCTTTCGTTCGCGGGAGGCATAGGCCGAGCTGATACACTGGTTGAGCAGATCTCCGGCAAACAGAAAGTCGATTTCATTATCGCTGACACCACATTTTTCCAGCGCCAGCTCTACTACCTTCTTCTGCATGAAGGTTTCCGATTTTTCCCAGGTTTTTTCGCCAAAGGAGGAATCCTCCGATGTAAAGTCAAAGTATCCTCCCAGCGGACCCTCCTTCTCCTTTTTGGCTCCGACAGCGGCATAGCCGATGATCGAAGGGGAGGAGGTGAGCAGCAGCGTCTGGGAACCAATTTTTTTAGCCATCTTTCTTCACCTGCCTATTGTATAAAATATAGGATGATGCCATAGATCACCGAAGCGCTGACACCGTAGACGATGACCGGTCCTGCGATGGAAAACATCTTGGCGCCCAGTCCCAGAATATAGCCCTCGGTCTTAAACTCCATCGCGGCGCTGACCATCGAGTTGGCAAATCCAGTGATCGGGACCAGCGTTCCTGCTCCTGCGTGCTTGGCGATGTTGTCATAGACGTTCAGTCCGGTCAGTACGGCGGACAATACGACCAGGCTCAAGGAAGCGAATATAGCTGCATTTTCTCCGGCGCCAAGGCGCTCATAAAGCGAAAGCAGCAGCTGACCAATGGTACAGACAACTCCTCCCGACAAAAAAGCTTTGAAAATATTCACAGGCCCTTTGGAGCGAGGAGATTCCTCCTGTGTCCATTGGGCATACTCCTGTTTTGTCATGTCAATTTCTCCTTTCCAGTCGGTACAAATGTGCGAAAAATCATTGTATCTTTTGTTTGGTTCGTGTATAGTTATAGTATGTGCCCGACCAATCACTTTAGCCGACGGAAATATATGGAAGCGTTTTCGAGGCGGCCGGCATTTTGATTTTGTGTAATAACAATGACAGGAGGAATACCAATGGTTGATTTTCTGCGTCGCAGCTGGGCTGTCATCGACCTGGACTGCATTGATTATAACATTCGTTCCATCAAGGAAAAATTAAAACCAGGCTGTATGATTATGGGCGTGGTCAAAGCGGATGCCTATGGACACGGGGACAAGTATATTGCGGATGAGCTGGTGCGCTTAGGCGTCAACTGGTTTGCGGTATCCAACCTCACCGAAGCAATGTCGCTGCGCACCCAGGGAATCTATCATCCCATCCTGATTTTGGGAACAACGCCACCAAACAAAGCAAAACAGCTTTGTGAGTACAATATTACCCAGGCAGTATTTTCTTTGGAGTATGCAAAAAAATTGCAGCAGCAGGCACAGAGAGCCGGTGTAACGGTTGCTTGTCACATCAAGGTGGACACCGGCATGGGCAGAATCGGTTTTGAGGCGGATCAGGACATGGACCAGGCGGTCGAGGAGATCGAACAGGTCTGCCACTTTGAAAATCTGCGCTGCGATGGTATCTTCACCCATTTCTCCAGCTCGGATGAGTACAATGACGATTCGATCGACTATACCCGCCGCCAGTACGAATGTTTTATGGAAACCTGTGACCGTCTCCAGCGCAAGGGAATTCACTTTATGCTCCGTCATTGCTGCAACAGCGGCGGCATCGTCAACTATCCGGAATATCATCTGGACATGGTGCGCGCCGGCATCCTGATTTATGGCCTGACGCCAGACAAAGCCTGCCAGGGAAAAATTGACCTGAAGCCGGCGATGCAGCTGCACTCGGTAATTTCGATGCTCAAGGATGTCAAGGCAGGAGCAAAGCTCAGCTATGGCCGAACCTTTACCGCTGACCACGATATGCGCATCGCTACCGTTCCGATCGGTTATGCCGACGGCTATCACCGCAGCCTTTCCAACCGCGGAAGGATGCTGGTCAACGGTCATTTTGCCAATATTGTTGGTCGTATCTGCATGGATCAGCTGATGCTGGATGTCACCGGCATCCCAGACCTGAGCGACGGACTGCAGATCACCATTGTAGGCGAAGAAAACGGTCAGCGCATCACCATGGAGGAGATTGCAGAGATGACCGACACTGTCCACTACGAGATTATGTGCGTCATTGGAAAGCGTGTACCGCGTGTTTACCGGCGCGGCGGCAAGGACATCGGCGTTGTGGATTATGTCCGCCACATGGTCGAATAATTGCAAATCAATATAAAAAAGAAAAAACAAGACCCTCTGACAGAGACAGAGGGTCTTGTTTTGGAAGGAGGAGAGAAATGGAAAAGTATTGGCTGACGGCAGTAATTATTTTGCTTTTGGTGATTGCTTTTTATGCAGTTTCCAGAAAATTTCGGCGAGCAAATCCCTGGGGAAAGACGCCGTATGAACGACAGGAATATTTTCTCAGTCCGGCAGAAAAACAATTTTACGATGTTCTGCTGGAGCTGGTGGGAGAAGAAATCACCATCTGTCCGAAACCTTCGGTGCGGGAGGTGCTGCGGGTGCGTGACGATGTCAAAAGGGACAGGCTCAAATATTTTAACTGGATTTCTCAGAAGCACGTCGATTTTGTGCTGTGTGATCGGGAAACGATGCAGATTCTCTGCGCCGTCGAACTGGATGACCGCACGCATGAACGTTCCGATCGCCGCCAGCGGGATGCATTTTTGGACAAGGCCTTTGCCAAAGCAGGACTACCACTGTTTCATATTCCATGCAAGCAGAATTACGGAGCAGAAGAACTCAATCCCCTCTATCGTTTTCTCTGTCAGGATTTGCTGGAATTAAGCGAGGAAGAGGAGGATGCTCCGCGCTGTCCTGATTGTGGTGTGCCGATGGTTGTGCGAACTGTTTCCCAAGGCCCGAGAAAAGGACAGCAGTTTTATGGATGTCCCAACTTTCCGCGCTGCCGCCGGACAAGGCCGTTGCAGTAAATGAGAGCAAAAAAACAGACTGCCCGTTTCGGACAGTCTGCAGAAGAAGAGAAATGGTTAATAAATAACCGTTAGAAGATGTCAGAATTAGAAATTTACTTCCTCATCGTAGAAGCAGCATTTCAGCAGTTTTTCCATCTCTGCTGGAGTGATGGAACGTGGGTTGGAACCGGTGCAAGCATCGCCGACAGCCAGCTCAGCAACCTGAGGCAGTTTTTCGAGGAATTCTTTTTCGTCGATGATGCCGCCTTCATAGTCACGGATGCAGGTTGGGATGTCCAGCTGTTTGTTCATCTCTTTGATGTGAGCGATCAGAGCATCGGTGGTTGGCTCCAGACCCAGGAAAGCAGCGATTTCGCCGTAACGTTTGTCAGCTTCTGGGTTCTTGCTGTTGTATTTGATAACCTTTGGCAGGTACATTGCGTTTGCACAGCCGTGAACGATGTGACCACCGCTGTAAGCAGCACCGGTCTTGTGAGCCATCGAATGAACGATACCCAGCAGAGCATTGGAGAATGCCATACCAGCCAGACACTGTGCATTGTGCATGCTTGCACGTGCCTTCATGTCGCCGTTGTAGCTTGCTACCAGGTCGCGGCTGATCATCTTGATGGCATGCAGTGCCAGAGGATCGGTGTAATCACAGTGCAGAGTGGATACATAAGCCTCGATTGCATGGGTCATTGCATCCATACCGGTGTGAGCAGTCAGTTTCTTTGGCATGGTTTCTGCCAGAGCAGGATCGACGATAGCGACATCTGGTGTGATGTTGAAGTCAGCCAGAGGATATTTAACGCCCTTCTTGTAGTCGGTGATGACCGAGAAAGCGGTTACTTCGGTAGCGGTACCGGAGGTAGAAGGAATTGCACAGAATTTTGCTTTGGTGCGCAGTTTCGGGAAATTAAATGGGATGCACAGCTGCTCAAAGGTGGTGTCAGGATATTCATAGAATGCCCACATTGCTTTTGCAGCATCGATTGGAGAGCCGCCGCCGATGGATACGATCCAGTCTGGCTCAAATTCTCTCATCATAGCAGCGCCCTTCATGACGGTGTCAACCGATGGGTCCGGTTCAACGCCTTCAAACAGAGCAACTTCCATACCAGCTTCTTTCAGGTAATCACAAACTTTATCCAGGAAGCCAAAGCGTTTCATACTTCCGCCGCCGACAACAACAACAGCGCGTTTGCCTTCGAGCGTCTTCAGAGCTTCCAGTGCGTTTTCTCCATGATACAGATCTCTTGGTAATGTAAATCTCGCCATGATGATTCCTCCCGATATTCTTTTATATTTTCATGTCACTGTCAATGCGGTTGCTTTTTTACAACCTCTGGTATCATTATATACTTATTTTTTTGGTTGTCAATAGTTTAACGATCTTTTTTCGATGATTTTATAAAATCGTAATAAAGCCCAAAAATAAGCCAAAATTTTATCCGTATAGTCAATAAAAGCAGCGATAGAAATCGCAAATAATTGTCCACAGGGAGAAAAGATTTTTTCAATAATACAAAATTATTCGAAGGAGGAGAACCGATGGAATATACGCTGGTGCGCACCAAAAGAAAGACGCTAGCATTGCAGATTATGCCCGACGGAGAGGTCGTCGTACGGGCGCCGCTCCGGCTTTCAAAACAGCAGATTGACCGGATGGTCGCAGAGAAAGAGGCGTGGATTTTTGCTCATCAACAGAAGGTGCTGCAGCAAAAACAGGCAAAGGAGCAATTTTCTCTGGCCGATGGAAGGTTTCCTCTGATGGGTCAGCTGTTTCCCGTCGAATATATGGAAGAGGGAAAGGCGCACTATGCAGACGGCGTGTTTTATCTGTGTAAGGGCACGGAGGAGCAGCTTCGAGAGCAGGCCCAGCAGCTCTATCGAACGATTGCCCGCGAGGAGCTGTCGCGGCGTGTAGCATTTTACGCACAGAAGATGGGTGTTATTCCCACAGCCTTGCGCATCAACGGTGCCAAAGGACGCTGGGGCTCCTGTTCTGGAAAAAACAGCCTGAATTTCAGCTGGCGGCTGATGCTGGCGGATGAACATAGCATCAATTATGTAGTGGTACATGAACTGTGCCACATCCTGCACCATGACCACAGTGCTGCCTTTTGGAAAGAAGTGGAACGTTTTTTCCCTGACTGGAAGGAGTGCCGCAAACAACTGGGCAAGGTATCTCGGAGCGATTATTTCCCAGAATAAAAAAGCCGGAGAAGAAAGCTTCGCTTTCTTCTCCGGCTTTGATGCGTGAAAGGGGATTAGCCCATGATGCTGGAAATGCCTTCTACGATGTCGCCAACTGCCTGAACAGCTTTTCCTGCTTTTTTCTTGAGCTGTTTTGCAGTATTTTTCTTTTTGCCGGTCATCATATAAGCGGCAGTACCAACTGCAGCAGTGACTGCTGCACCGGTTAAAATGGTCGGAAGATTCATTGGCATAAGTCTCACTCCTGTCTAAAATTTGCTTCTGCTTTGACAGAAGCATCGGTTTTAGTATGCCGCATCGCCGAAAAGATACACGATGAAGATTTTGGATTGCAGAGCAAATGTTGAGAAGAAACCTTTCCTTTCCGCTTGAGGAATAAGATGGTCATTATTTTCGAAAAGTTTGCATTTTTACAGTAGTAATTATGGTATACTGAAAAGCAAAAGGAGGGAATCCATTGAAAAGATTTTTTCATACGGGAAAAACAAGCGGTGCGCGATTTTTAGCACTGCTGATGACAGGAGTACTGTTGGTGACTTCCCTGACAGGTTGTGCAGCATCCGATTATACGCCTACAGAGCTTAGCTTTTCTGAGGTGGAATATCAGCGGCCGGACGGAGAAGCGGTGGTGGAGCTGATCGAAAAGGCACAACAGCAGGCGCAGGAAGATCTTCTGCCGGTGGGAATGATCTGGACGCTGGGAAAAATCGGGAAGGCGACCGAGGAATTTTATAGTATGATGACCATTGCTCAGATCCGCAATTACAGCAATGTCAGCGACGAGTATTACAGCGAGGAGATGGACTATCTCAATACCTGGGATGCCCGCATCCAGAACAGTTACAGCGAGATGTTTGAAGCGATCCAAAATTCCCGCTTTGGCTCGATGAGCGAAGAAATTTTCGGAGAAAGCAGTGTGGAGGATATGGAGATGAGCTCGCAGGCAAGCTCTGCCGATATTCTCTCTCTCCAGGAGGAGGAAAAGAAGCTGATCTCCCAGTATTACAGCGAATATGCACAGGCGACGGTGACCACACCGGAAGGGGAACAGCTCTATTCCTCGCTGGAACCGGAGGGTCAGGACGCCTATTATGACCAGTTTATCGAGAAGTATAATCAGCAGTTAGGAGAACTGTATGTAAAGATGGTGGACCTGCGCCGGCAGATGGCACAGCAGTTGGGATATGACAGCTATACCGAGATTGCCGACAAGGATTTGGTGCGCACCAGCTATACCCGAGAGCAGATTCAGTCGTTCCGTGAGGCGCTCAAACAGACACTGGTGCCGGTGTATCGCTCCTATATGGAGGACTTTTATGCCAGAGCGGAGGACCCGAATACCAAGGGATATGTCTATCTGTTGGGAGAACCTTCTCCGCTGCCGCAGGGAAGCTGGCAGGATACGCTGGACAGCTTTTCCCAGGTTTATCAGCAGATGTCCGATGAGACAGGGGAATGTTATGATTACCTGCTTTCCCACGAATTTATCGACGCGGCTCCTTCTCAGACAAAGGCCAATGTCACCTTCAGCACATTGATTTATTCGCTCAATACGCCGTTTTTGTTTGCCAATATGGATGGCAGCGAACAGGATGTGTTCAGCATCTCCCATGAGTTTGGCCATTGCTTTGCCATGTGGCAGCAGCTGAAAAACGGTTCTACCAGCGAAGGACGCAGCCTGGATATCTGTGAGATTCACTCCCAGGCGATGCAGATTTTGACGCTGCCATATTATGAGGTGTTCTATGGTGAGGATGCAGCGATTGCACAAAAATATGATGTTTATACCATGGTGGCAGGTATCCTCAGTGCTGCCATGAGCGACGAGTTTCAGGAAACGATCTATAACAGTGAGGATATGACACTGGAGGAGATTAACGAATTGTATCTGGAGCTGTCCAAGGAATACGGGCTGGTGGTAGATACCTATTATTTTGATTCGGATCTGTACTCCAAGAGTTGGTTTTCCACCAATCAGTACTTCGATACTCCGTTTTATGCGATTGATTATGCGCTGTCCGGCTGTGTCGCAATGGAATTTTTGCAGCTGGGACAACAGGATTATCAGGCTGCACTGGATACCTACCTGACACTGGTGGAACAAAGTCCGGACCAGGATTTCCTGACAGTTCTGGAAAATACGGGACTGCAGTCTCCGTTTGAGCAACAGGAATTGGAAATGGTTGCACAGCAGCTGCAGGAATTTTTGGCGGGAAGCGATGGATTTGCCTCCCTTCCACAGGCGGCGTAGCGGCAAAGGAGGAAAACGGGAATGGTTATTTTCATCGGCGGAGCCAGCCATACAGGCAAAACGCGGTTGGCACAGCGGCTGTTGGAGCGTTATGGCTATCCTTATCTGTCGATCGACCATCTGAAAATGGGACTGATCCGCAGCGGATATACCACCCTGACGCCACAGGACGACGACAAGCTCACCGATTATCTGTGGCCGATCGTTCGAGAGATGGTCAAGACTGCGATTGAAAACCATCAAAACCTCATCGTGGAGGGAGCATACATCCCCTTTGACTGGCGAAAAGATTTTTCTGAGGAGTATCTTTGCCAGATACGCGATTGCTTTCTGGTGATGAGCCGCGCCTATCTGGAACAGCACGCCGACCTTCTCCGGCAGTATGCCAACATCGTTGAGCAGCGGCTGGAGGATGAGCTGGATGTTTCGCAGCTGATACAGGAAAATGAGCAGAACCTGGCAGCCTGCCGGCAGTATGGATGCCATTATCTTTTAATTGATGGGGAGTACTTGGTGGATATGACGCTGTAAAAAGCAGAGGAGGAAGGATAAGATGGAATTGCAAAAACAGGCGCTCGACCGGCAGCTGATCGGCTTACTCAAACAGGGAGTCTGTGTGGCATTTTCTGCGGGAGTGGACAGCACCGTGCTGCTCCATGCCTGCTGTGAGGCGGCAAAAACGGCGGAGCTGCCATTGGAGAAGATTGCGGCAGTCACCTTTGCAACGGTGCTGCACCCACAGGCAGACCTGATGGAAGCAAAGAAAATCACCGCACAGCTGGGCATCCGGCACGAGGTGCTGAAGATTGACGAGCTGTCCTGTCCCGAGGTGGTACAAAATGGGGTGGATCGCTGCTATCACTGCAAAAAGAAGCTGTTTTCCAAGGCGATTGACTTTGCGAAGCAAAACGGGTACAATGCGGTGATTGATGGAACGAATGCGGATGATCTCAAGGCCTACCGTCCAGGAATTCGAGCAATCCGAGAGCTGGGAGTAATCAGCCCGTTGGCAGAACATGGTTTTACCAAAGCGCAGGTGCGTCAGCTGGCGGCACAGATGGGACTCAGCTGCGCCACCAAACCAGCGACGCCCTGTCTGGCGACCCGCCTGCCGTATGGGACTCCTTTACAGACCGAGGTACTCGGGCGCATCGAACAGGGAGAGGAAATTCTGCATCGTGCAGGATTTGCCGCCTGCCGTCTGCGGGTACATGGTGACCTTGCCCGCATCGAGATCGAACCACAGGATTTTGCAGCGCTTCTCAGCCGCCACGAGGAGATTTCCCAGGCAATTCTTGAATTAGGATTTTCTTTCGTGACACTCGATCTTCAGGGCCTGCGCAGCGGGTGCTATGATCGGGTGGAGAAGCTGATATAAGACAGAACAGGGGAGCGAAAATCATGGGAATTCACATTATTTATGGAAGTCACTACGGAACAACCGAACGCTATGCGAAGGAGCTTTCCCGAAGAATTGGAGGCGCGGCGGTGGATTACCGCGACATGAGAAAGATTTCCTCCCAGGATACCGTTGTTTATTTCGGAGGACTGTATGCAGGCGGTCTGGTCGGTTTGAAAAAGAACCTGCCGGAGTTAAAAACAGCAGCAAAGCTGATTGTTGTGACGGTAGGACTTGCCGACCCGAACCAACAGGAAAATGTACAGCATATTCGCACATCGGTAACAAAACAGCTTGGAGAGGAGCTGTCTGCCAAAACAACCTTTGTTCACCTGCGCGGTGGAATTGATTATGAAAGGCTCAATATCCTTCATCGTACCATGATGCGGATGCTGTATAGCCAGCTCAGAAAAAAGCCATCCGAACAGCTGGGAAGCGAAGAGAGAGAGCTGATCGCAACTTATGGAAAAAAGGTTGATTTTACCGATTTGAGCAGCGTCGAGAAGATAGAAGCGCTGTTACAATAAAACGACAGAGGGAGTGTTTTAGATGAGAACATGGGAAGAATGTGCACAGTTTCATGGACACAAATGTCCTGGACTTGCCATCGGCTACCGAGCAGCAGTGCTGGCGATGGAATATCTGGGGCTGTCCGATGGAGCACAGGATGAAGAACTGGTCTGCATCAGCGAGAACAGAGCCTGCGGTGTGGACGGCATCCAGGTGGTGACCGGCTGTACCGCCGGAAAAGGAAACCTGATTTTCCATATGACCGGAAAGGATGCTTTTTCCTTTTATTGCAGAAAGAGCGGCAAATCGGTTCGGTTTGTTTTTCTGGGATGCAAGGGTTCACAGGGAAGAGAAGAAACCATGCAGTATATCTTGACCGGTCCGGCGGACGAGCTGTTTGCTTACAAGGAGGCAACTCTGCCGCTGCCTGAAGAAGCCCATATTTTCCGCGATGTCACCTGTGCCAAATGCGGCGAAACCATTCCGGAGCCGTTGGCACGGCTGGAGAATGGGCAGATCCTGTGTCTGGACTGCTGCACCACCTTCCACGATTTTTAAAATAAAAAAGTCCGCCGACCGGCGGACTTTTTTGATGGACTTTATTCGATCGAGTTGAGCACATCCTCGATTTCCTGCTGGGTAAGCTCGTTAAAGTCAAAGGTGGTGTATCTGTCGTCCTCGATGGAAATGTAGGTTACAGAGTAGGAAAGAGGATATCTGTATTGATAGTAGAGATACTGATGTCCGCTCTTGGAAGTAAAGACACCTGAATCGATAACGTTAGATTTACGGCAAGATATGAGCGAACAGACTTCTTCGCCGAGAATTTCCTGTTTTATTCGGATGCTTCGCCCTTGTGCTCCATAAAACATGGTCTGAGCCTGTGGGTCAGGGGAATCATTTTCGGTAAGCTCAACATCAGCGTCGGTACGGACTGTCCAACGGATGATCTGGTAGAGCGGTTCAGAAAAGTCATCAGGAAGATAGGAAGGAACGAGCGGCGTAATACCGGTTGCCTCTTCCACTTCTTGTGCATCGGATGCCATCTCCTCGTAGGAGGTGGAGATGATTCTTCCGCCGCTAGGTGGATTGGCGAGAGCTTCTTCCAGCAGTTGTTTTTGTTTCTCTGTCAGGTCGGAGCGGACGATCTCATACTGTACAACGCCATCCTCTTCAAAGATTCGGTGGCTGAATCTTCCGGCAGCGTAGGTGCCTGCGGTTGCCAGCAGACAGGCAGCCGCGATACAGATTGCAATGGAAATCTTCTTCCTGTGTTTGGGGATGGATGGCAAGCCGGCGGTGTTCTGTGCAGCCTGAATGGACTGCTGGATGAAGTCCGCTGCTTCGGAGGGATCAAATTTTGTAAGGTTATCAAGCGTCGGCGCTGCTTCATCTGCAAGGAGGTGTTGGATTTGGGCAACATCTCCGGCGTGGGCTGCCTTGTCCAGCTGTCGTTCCCATTTGTCAGCATGTTTTTTCATGTTGGATTCCTCCTTTGGATGATTGGATGCGGCTTTGGTCGGAAAATTCCTCCAAAGCCAGCTGTCGAACGGCTTTCTGAACCTTTTTGCGGATGCGCAGAGCTCTCATCCGCAAACAAACCACCGATCGCTGGTGTTCCTGCGCCAGCTGTACAAAGGTTTTTTTCTCGAGATAATGCTGCCGGTACAGCAGATATTCTTCGTCCGAAAGCTGCTGTAAAGCGGCTGTGATCCATTTTGTTTCGTCGATGGCAGCATCCTGCTGTAAACAGAGTTCCTCCCAGGGATCGTTCCCGTGCTGCTCCTGTTTTTGCTGCGCCAGCTGCTCCCGATCCAGATAGAGGACGCGGCTTTGCTGCTTTTTCTGTTTTTGTCGGGCATGTTTTAAGCAAAGCCGCGCCGTTTGAAACAAAAATCCGGCAGGGTTTGGATGGGTGAGCAACAGCTCACGCTTGTTCCAGGCGACGATAAAGGTTTCCTGCAGCAGGTCCTGCGCCAGTTCCCGATCCTTAGTCAGCGCCAGCAGAAAGTTTCCCAGATCGGCATAATATTGTTCACAGAGCGATTGAAAGAAGTTGTCTGCATTGTTCATGATCTTTGTTCGGAGTGGCAGTTGATTATTTTGAGGGAAGAACCACCCCTGCTGTCCTCCTTTCTGTTAAAATATGACCTCAAATTGCAGAGGGTAACAAAAAAGAACGCCCCGAATTTTTTCGGGGCGTAGATTGATTTATTCAAAGCTCTGATATGCTTCATCGTCGGCGGGATCTTCCAGCACTTCACCAAAGCGCATTCTCCGCTGAACTTTTACTTCTTCCACCTGCTCGTGGATCATTTCCTTGACCTCACGAGGGTTTTTGATATTTTTGATTTCCAAAACGGGAGCCGTCTTATCGGAACTTTGCAGCAGAATGCTGCCGACGCCGAAGATACGCTGTCCAAGGGTGATTTTCATGCTGATGTCCCGCACACGATAGAGCAGAATTTCTTCAAACTTCATATTGAGCAGACCCTTTTCGCAGAAAATACGGTCCTCGGAGATTCCATATTTGGTAAAGGTGATCGGCAGTCCCAGAATTCTTGAACGGTCGGACCATAACAGATGAACAGAATCTTTTTTGCCCATCAGATCAACTCCTCTCTTGCTTTTTAGTAAGACTATTGTAGCACATGTCCGAAAAAAAGCAAGAATTTTGAACGGATGTTAAAAGAAGATTCACCGTTTTGCAAATCAACAAACGAAGGATAAGTAGCTTACTTTTCTCCCTTTTCGCGAAGCTGTTCAGATAAACGGCCTTCGCTCTCTGCGATCAGCTCCTCCATCTCCCTGTGTTTGAGGTCGATGTAGTCCTTGAGCTCCTTGGACTGCTCCTGCAAAAGTTCTTTGACCGGTTTTTCCTCTGTGTTTTTGTTGTTTGGCTGCATCATCATTTGCCTTCCTTTCTGCACTTTTGTTTTACAAATATCGAATTTGTAAACTTATTATAACAGCCCACAAAGGGGATGACAATGCAAAAAAGTTGGAAAAAGCCCAGCCGAAAAAGAGGCAGCGTCCGCTGCATGAAAATGGTGCTAATAAAGGAGATCACCAGCGCTGGAAAAAGGGTACAGGGAAGCAAGAAGAATTAAACAGAGAGTTCTTTTTCCATCTTGAAGTTGACCAGAGTAATGCCTCGGCGGACAACCTCCTGACGGCGGATCACCCGAAAGCCGTTCTTTTCAAAGAATGGGCGGGCGGTAATCGAAACGTCCGAGGTGATTTTTTTGCATCCGGCGTCTTTGGCAGCCTGTTCGAGCTGGGACAGCAGCGCAGTGGCCACTCTTTGCCGCTGGAAATCCTTGCTGACATACATCCGGTCAAGGTATCCTTCGGCAAGGTCGATGTCTGCAAAACCGGCGATGGAGTTCTGTTCCCACGCCACCAGACTCAAATGGGCCAAGAGGGTCCGGTTCCAGCGCTCCCGTGTTTCAGGGTCGTCGATTACCGAATAAGGCGCCCAGGCTTCCTGCTGTTCAGGGGAATAGTCGGCAGCATTGACATAGTGGACAGTATCACAGAACAACCGGAGCATCTGGGTCAGATTTTGTGGTTCATATCGTTTGAACTGCATGGAAAATCCTCCTTTGAGTGATTTTTTAACGTTATTTTACCATGTTTTGCCGATAAAGTCGCTTGAATTTAGTAAAAATGTCATTTTAACATTTTCAGCAATGTTTTTTTAAAGCTAATTCACAGCGCCTTAACAAACAAATTCGGATGACGTGTATAATAAAGATGTACTCAGCAAGAGGAACGAAGCCGCATCGTTCGTTGAGTATTTGCTCTACCCTCCTCAAAAAACACACCTCAGAAGAAAAACACCTGTCGATTTCGACAGGTGTTTTTACTTTTCTTTTAAATTCCTGCGACGATCCATTCCCGACGGATGCACCACAGTCCAGCCTGCACCAGACCGACACCGGTGGTGTTACCTTGGAGGATGGCGTTGTGGTGTACAAACAAGCGTTCCCAGCTTTGCAGGATTTTTTGCTTTTCTTCAGGATAAAAGCTGCTCATCATTACCTTGTAGCAGTCCAGCCCTCGCATGGCAAGATCCGCTGTAAACGCCTTTTCTTCCTTTGGGTTGTCGGTCAAATAGCGCAGCTGCAAAATCTTGTTCCAGTCGTACAGATCAAAACAGATGACCTGCTCCGCTGGCACGCAGAGAGTCAGCACCGTTCCGCCGCCGGTAGCATCGACGGCGGCGCGGTCAGCGACCGCCCAATAGGGAAACTGCGCTCCTTGAGGTTTGGGAACAAGCGCGGTAGCCTTCTCCGAGAACCACTGATAAGCGGTCAGGAAGAGGGGAGCGCTTTCTCCGTATTTTGCTTTGATGTATTCCGGCTTGGAGAAACAGACGCCGTCTCGTTTGATGGCTTCAATGACAGCGTCGCTTTGTGGGGAATAGAGGGTTATTTGATGATGTCGGTGATCCATTCTTTTCTGATCTCCCATATGGTTCCGTATTTCTGGTCGCTGTTGATGTGGATGCTGTCGTCAAACAGACGGGACCAGCTGTCGATGATTTCCCGCTTGATCTGTGGATAGAACTGGGACATATACGCCTGCGTGTCGCTGATGTTGTAGCTTTTCAGCAGTTCCTGATGTCGTTTGGCATCTTTAGCATCCTTGGGAATATAGGAATAATTGAGGATAATGCCCCACTTTGCCACATGGATGGGAGTGATGATGGCAGGGTCCAGACTTAATTCCAGCATCACACTTTGTTCCTGCGGCAGATAGGTGCCCTCGCGGGAGAAGGATACCCACACAGGATAATCGGCATCAGCAGGCTTGTGGGAGGCGTCGGGACCGTTTTTGACCAGCCAGTCATAAACTTCCAGCACCAGGTCTGCACAATCCTCATTTTCGTACCGCACAAACTGCCGTTTGGCGACGTACCGACCTTCCCGTTCCAAGGTTTCCAGCACAGCACGGTGCTGTTTGGTCCAGACAGTGATTTTCTCCATATCAAAACCTCCAGTATACACAAACCCCCTCCTCGATTTCGAGGAGGGGGTTTTATCACACCTCGGACGAGTATTAACCTCTGTTTTTGCTCCAAGCTTTCATACGCTCGGATTTATCCAGAATACGTTTTCTCATACGGATGCTCTTTGGTGTAACTTCGATCAGTTCATCGTCAGTGATAAACTCGATTGCCTGTTCCAGGCTCATGACCTTCGGCGGGATCAGACGCAGTGCGTCGTCGCTGCCCGATGCACGGGTGTTGGTCATGTGTTTCTTTTTGCAGACGTTGACAACGATGTCCTCGTCCTTTGGAGACTGACCAACGATCATACCCTCATATACTTCAACGCCGGCGCCGATAAACAGAGTGCCGCGTTCCTGAGCGTTGTACAGACCGTAGGTAACAGCTGTGCCGGTTTCAAAAGCAATCAGAGAACCGGTTGCACGCTTTGGAATATCTCCCTTATATGGCTCGTAGCCGTAGAAGACCGAGCTCATGATACCTTCACCTTTGGTGTCGGTCAAAAATTCGTTGCGGTAGCCGAACAGACCTCTGGCAGGAACGATGAATTCCAGCTTGGTTCTGCCGTTGAATGGGTTCATCGAAACCAGTGTACCTTTGCGGATACCCATTTTTTCCATAACCGAGCCGGTAGCAAAATCAGGAACATCGACAACCAGCTGCTCCATTGGTTCGAGGGTTTTGCCGCCTTCCTGCTGGAACAGAACCTGTGGGGTGCTGACCTGGAACTCATAGCCTTCACGGCGCATGGTTTCGATCAGGATGGACAGATGCATCTCACCACGGCCGGCAACACGGAACGATTCGGTGGAGTCGGTTTCGTAGACGTGCAGAGATACGTCCTTGAGGGTCTCTTTGAACAGACGGTCGCGCAGGTGACGGGAGGTCAGGAATTTGCCTTCCTTGCCTGCGAATGGGCTGTTGTTGACCGAGAAGGTCATCTCAACGGTAGGAGCGGAGATCTTGACAAATTCCAGAGGTTCTGGAGTGTCGGGAGAACAGATGGTCTCACCGATGGTCAGCTTTTCAATACCGGAGATGCAGACGATGTCGCCGACGGTTGCTTCCTGAGCAGGAACACGCTGCAGACCTTCGATCTGGTACAGGGTGACGATCTTGGAACGGTAGGAAACGTCTGGATTATGGAAGTCGCAGACAATGACCGGATCGTTAACATGCAGAGTACCGCGGGTGATACGGCCGATACCGATTCTGCCGACGAAATCGTTGTAGTCGATGGAGGAGATCAGCATCTGTGCAGGACCTTCTGGATCGCCTTCCGGTGCAGGAATTTCTTCCAGGATGGTGTCGAACAGGATGTCCAGGTTTTCGCCCTTTACGCCTGGTTCACGGGAAGCGGTTCCTTCTTTACCGGAGCAGTAGAGGATCTTGCTTTCCAGCTGTTCCTCGTTTGCATCCAGATCAAACAGCAGGTCGTAAACTTCTTCGGTTACTTCCTCGTTTCTTGCATCAGGACGGTCGGTCTTGTTGACAACGATGATGACCTTGTGGCCCAGAGCCAGAGCCTTGGACAGAACAAAGCGGGTCTGTGGCATTGGTCCCTCGAAGGAATCGACCAGCAGGATAACGCCGTCTACCATCTTGAGGATACGCTCTACCTCGCCGCCGAAGTCTGCGTGTCCAGGGGTGTCGATGATGTTGATTTTGGTGCCTTTGTAGTTGATGGCAGTATTTTTGGCAAGGATCGTGATGCCTCTTTCGCGCTCGAGGTCACCGTTGTCCATGACACGATCCTGAACGGACTGGTTGTCACGGAAGGTGCCGCTCTGTTTGAGCATCTGGTCGACCAGGGTGGTCTTACCATGGTCAACGTGCGCGATGATGGCGATGTTTCTTAAATCGTTTCTGATCACGTCAAACTCTCCTTCTGAAAAACACCGGATATGACGTGCAGTCAGATCCGGCATTGATGTTCTTGCTATGTGTGAAAAAATAAAGTCACAAAATAATTTTCTTTTCTCATTATATCGCGAAAATAACGCACTTTCCAGCGTTTTTTGAATTTCCCTTGTATTGCATAAACAGGATGCTTTTCCAGAAATCGTTTTTGTTGAGATTGTAAAATTCAATTTCATATTTGCAGCGTTATATCTAATTGTTTGTCGGTACTTGCATCGGCAGATGCAGGTGATATAATAATTTTATTCTGATTTTGTCTGGGGGTTTTATTTATGCCGGATCGTCCGAAACGTGTCGCCGCCATCCATGATCTGTCTGGATTTGGACGGTGTTCTCTGACGGTGATTCTGCCCACTCTGTCGGTGATGGGAGTGCAGGTCTGCCCGATTCCTACCGCGGTTTTTTCCACCCACACGGGTGGCTTGGGAGAGGTGCAGCGCCGCGATCTGTCCGATTTTACGCTGCCATGTCTGGAGCATTATCTGCATCTGGGATTGGAGTTTGAGTGTGTGTACAGCGGCTTTTTAAGCTCCCAGGAGCAGATTGACCACTGCCTGAAAATCTTTTCTGCTTATCCTGATGCGTTGGCAGTGGTCGATCCGGTGATGGGAGATCATGGAAGACCCTATCGTACCATTACGCCTCAGATGCGTAGCCGATTGCAGGAGCTGGTAAAGGTGGCGGATGTCATCACGCCGAACCTCACCGAAGCCTGTATGCTGCTGAAAATCCCCTATCTTACCCAAGGTTTGTCCCGCTCAGAGGCAAGAAGTCTGCTGGCGCGGCTGAGCGAGCTTGGACCAAACGACGTCGTTGTGACCGGCGTGCCGATGGCTTCGGGAAAGATTTCAAATATTGGCTATGACCGGAAAAATAATTCCTTCTGGTCGGTGGACTGCGACTATGTGCCGGTGTCCTATCCAGGAACGGGCGACCTGTTTGCCAGTGTGCTGACCGGTGGATTTCTGACGGGTGACAGTTTGCCGATGGCGATGGGCAGGGCAGCATACTTTGTGGAACGGTGCATCAAAACCACCTTCAGCTATTCGTCCGATACCCGCTATGGTGTCATGCTGGAAAAGGAACTGGCAGCGCTCATCGACCGTCAGAACGTCAAAGATTTTTCGCTGCTATAACGCATAAAAAAAGAGGAAAATGCCTTCGGGCATTTTCCTCTTTTTTTATGCGGTTATTTGAGAACCTGCTTAAATACACGGTAGAAGTTTTTGTAGGCGACTTTGTCACAATCCTCCTGGCTGTATCCGCGCTTTTTCATTTCCAGAATCAGATTGTATGCTTCTGCTTCGTTGGATACACCGTCCGCACTTGGAGAATCCAGATTGGAGCTGAACGAGCCGAGCGCCTCGCCTCCCAGATAATCGTCAAAATCGTAGCCCAGACCGATATGGTCGATGCCGATGAGGTTGGCGATGTAATCGAGGTGGTCGCAGAGTTTCTGGACATTCTGTTCCTCACGTTTTTCACTGACAAATTCGCGCAGGCTGTTCATGCCGACCAAACCGCCGGTCTTTGCAATTTCCTTGAGCATTTCGTCGGTCAGGTTGCGTTTTGCCGGACAAACGGTGCGGGAGTTGGAGTGGGAAGCGATGACCGGAGTGGTCGCAATGCTCATCAAATCCCAGAAGGATTTGTCGTTGAGATGGGAAACATCCAGCACCATTCCCAGTTTTTCCATCCGTTTGACTGCCAGCTTTCCGGCTTCGGTCAAACCGCGGGTTGGGTCCTGCGGACAGCCGGTAGCCAGCGCATTCAGTTCGTTCCAGGTCAGCATTGCGTGGCGTGCGCCGACTTCGTTGTAGAAATAGTCGATCATGTCGATGTCCTCACCGATCTGGCTGAGTCCTTCGATACCGGTGACAACGTTGATTTTGCCTGCCTTGGTGCCCTTTTCAAAGTCATCATATTTGGTGACAAAGTTTAAAAGGTCGGCAGAATCCACCATCTCCGCCTTGATGCTCTCGACAATCTGTTTGGAGCGGGCAGCAGGGTCTTTGTCGTACGGCGGGTCAATCCAGATGACAAAGATACCGCCGGTTACCTTGCCTGCCTGAAATTTTTTAAGATGATATTTGCGGAAAATATCGGTTTCGTGGTTGTCTACACGTTTGCAGGTGACGTCGGTCCAGACGTCGCCATGTCCATCAAAAAGCATGGGATAATCCTCCTTCGTAACTTGAGTGGAATTCACTCCTTTATAAAGATACATCCAATCAAGCCGGAATGCAACAACAGGACGAAAGAGAAAATTTTTTCTCTTTCGTCCTGTTTCCTGTGCAGTATTTTTTAGGAAAGAAGGGTTCCGACCAGGATGCCGTAGTAATTGCCCAGGACATAGCCCAGTGTTCCAATCAGCAGAACCGGACCGACCAGCTTGTTCCAGCCTTTCGAGATCGCCATAGCAGCGGCAGTAGTAGGTCCGCCGATGTTGGCGTTGGAAGCAAGGATGACTTCCTCCAGACTAAAATGAAAGATTTTTCCGAAGATCAATGTGACCAGCATATTGAAGGAAACGATAATCAGCGCATAAACCAGCAGCAGCGGAGCCTGTGTGATGATGTTCATGATCGAAGCAGGAGCGCCGATCACCGCAAAGAAAATGTGAATCAGGAAGGTTCCGATTTCGTTGGCGCCAGGAGCATCGTTAAATACCTTAGGCAGAGCGGTCGCACAGATCATGGTCAGGGTGGTCATGATCAGATATTTATTTCCGAGCAGCTGGTTGAGCACAAAGCTGGCGCCTTCTGCAGGGAAAAGCTTGGCAAAAAAGTTTGCAATGGTGGTGGCGATAGCGACAATGATGGTGGAAGCCGCAAAGCAGAAGGCAATGTTCTGCAGCGAAATCGGTTTTGCCTTCCAGTAGCTTTCAGAACTTTTGTTCATTCCAGCTTCCACTTCGTCCACCAGAGGATGGCTGTAATGCTTACGGAAAAAGTTCATGGCAGGCATGGCGATCAGCACAAAGAAGTAGAGCGCCATCAACAGGTTGTCCGCAACCACGGCCTGAGAGCTCAGCTCTCCCGAAGCGGCGAAGGTGTCGGCCATGGCGGCAAAGTTGACCGAACCGCCGACGTAGGTGCCGGAAAACATGGCGGCAACTTTGTTCAGGTTGGGAACAAAGCGGTTGAGCATGAAAAATCCAACCAATGCGCCAAGAACGGTGCCGACCGAGCTGATCAGAAAAATGATGAGCAGCTTGCCGCTTTCCTTGCCGATTTTTTTGATATTGCACTGGAACAGAAGCAGGGGAATTGCCAGCGGAACAACATAGTCCCATACCGAATCATATACAGGGGATACGGTAGGAATCAATCCAACGTTGGATAAAATCATCGTTCCCAGCATTGCCAAAACACAGCCGGTAATTTTGGAAGCCCATTTGTAGCGCTGCTCCAGCCAGATCGCCAGCGCAGCGTCGCCGACCAGAAGCGCCCACAAAACCCAGGTATTGTCAGCGCTGATGAAAGATGCCATAAAATACACTCCCTTGGATGTTTTTGAGGTATCGCGTACCAGGTACACCTATTTTAACATATTTTGATCACTTTGTATGCAGTTCTATCAAATTTAACAGAGACAAAAGTACAATAATTTGACAAAAATATAACAAAACGGCGGAGAATCAGAGCAAAGTGTAACGTTTTTTTATCAATAACAACAATTTCCATCACAAGAAATGACAGCAATACTAACATTGGACAGGTTTCCAGCAAGAAAGAATCCAGAATCAGAAGGCAGCGCCTTCTGATTCTGGATAGAGAACTACGATCAGCTGATTGCAATCAGCTTGGAAGGAGTGATCACCCAGGTTCCTTTTTGATACTCGGCGGTATTTTCCATATAATAAACGGCATCCTGACCATTGGTCTGCGCACCGATGCTGTAAGTGATGGTGTTGTCCTGCCAGTGGTCGTCAATTTGAATCAGCACGCCATCCCGATAATATGCAATGTCAGAACCTTCCGGTTTTGTCCATTTTCCGCTTTCCTCAAGCTGCTGCAGGCTGCCTGCATAGAGCGAGAAGGTGTATCCTTTTTTGGAGAGGTTGTCTTCCATCAGGCTGCAAAGATAGGAAAGCGCAGGTTCGGGCAGGTCGGTGTTCTGGAAATGGATAGTTACTTCCTTGATTTTTCGGAAATAACCTGGTTCATCCTCGATCAGCTGCAGCAGCATCTGGGTGTAGGCTGCCGCATAGCGCTTGATTTGTGTCAACTTGACTGCCTCCTGGATGGCGGCTCTGGTTTCTTTGCCGTCGACCAGCTGATAGAGCAAACCATATCCTTCGGTCTGTCCGCGGAGCAGCAGTGCGGAATCGTTGATGCTGACGGTATAATTGTTGTCGGCAATTTGCAGGTAAAAGGTCAGTGGATTTTTCAGGAAATAATTTTTGTTCACCTTTTGAATGTTGTCCTTCTGGACGCAAAGAGAGGTCAGCAGCGGTCGGAGCAGCTCGGTAGAGGCAAGGTTAGCCACAGTGACCGGCGGCTGGGACAGCTCGGAAGGAGCGCTGTCTAATACGGTAAATCGTTGTCCGCTGAGAATGGGGTAAAACCACAGAGGATGTGCAGGGAGGTCGGTGAGCGAACTGTCCAACTGGGACAGAAAGCCATCATCCATGCCGTAGAAATAGAAGATGTCGTCCTGATAGTCCTGCTGGTCCAGATAGATTTTAGCGCCCATCTCTGCCGGTTGGAGATACAGCTGTTCGCCATCGCCGGAGAGACGATATAAGACTTTGCTGCCGCCGCCGGTATACTGCCGGCGGTAAGGATTGGCCTGATGATAGGCAAGATACAGCTTGTCTGCATCTGCATTTGTGAGGTCATCGGTGCTGGTGAAGAAAAGTCCTTTTTCGTCCACGCGGCAGATTTGCGGGCGGTCCGATACCAGCGAAAGGACACTGCTCTGTGCGCTCGGATTTGAGCTTAGCTCCTTCAGCACCTCGATGAGTGTGGACAGATGTTCCGTTGCAAACGGCAGGTCATCATAGGCCAAGTCTGCTTGATTGTTGATGCGGATCAAAAAGCGGTCAGAGTTAGAGATAGTGCACCAGGATTGCACTTGGTTGTGACCGGAGCTGCCACGGGACACCAGTTCCAACTGGAACGCCTTGGGATAGTCGGCGGCATCATAGCCGGTGACCTCGGTACGGCTGGTGATAGGGGTTGCTTTGGTAGCTTCCATCGCCTGCCAGATGCGGGCAATCTGTGTTGGGTCGTCGATCAGATAGAGCTTACCCTGGTCGAACAGACGGATGGATAAAATATCGTCCAAAGCAGGCAAGCCGAGTGTTGGACTGTCGGTGTCACTGACAGGCTGCGGGCCGATGCCATAGTATTCGTTGATGGCTCTGCATCCATCAGAGGTGATGAAATCCGGCGTTGGTGTGTCGACCGGTTCCAATGCGATCACCTCGACAGGGTCGACAGGGGCAATATCCGGTACTTTTGCAGCGGCTTCGGCAGAAGCAGGAAGAGCAGTACAGACAGCCAGCAAACCGGCGATCATTGTACAGGATGCGCGATAAAACAGCTTCATAAAGATCCTCCTTTTCTATTTTGCTATCTACTATAAAAGTGGGATTTTCTTTCCGACCTACTGCAACCGAATTTCGATGGATGTAGAGAAAAATATAAGCAGCATTTGTATATAAAATGTAAATTTGATAATTATATTATATAATATGCTTGACAAGTTTCATAACTTGATTTACAATAATATCAAACATGGGAGAGAAGGTGTGAATCAGCAATGGGAAAAAGCGTATACAGTCTGGTACTCAGCGATGATGTGGTAGAGGCAGTAGATCGGGCCGCCTATGCAATGGGCAGCAGCCGCTCCAATCTGATCAATCAGATTTTGGCTGAGTATGTTTCATTTATTACGCCGGAAAAGAGAAGGAAGGATATTTTTGATTCGCTGGTTTCGGTCATCAACGGTTTTGAACCGTTTCAGGTGCAGAGCCGCGGTTCGGACAATATGCTCAGCATCCGCAGTCCGCTGCGGGTAAAGTATAATCCCACCATCAAATATACGGTGGAACTTTCCAGAGGCAGCGGCGATGAGATCGGGCAGCTCAAAATCATGACCCGAACCCAGTCGGAGGCGCTGATCGAACTGCTGGACGCTTTCTTTTACCAGTTTTGCCAAATCGAACAGAGGTACATCCGGCGGTTCTTCCCTGAGGTAGTACCGCAGTATCAAATCGGCCAGGGACGGCTGATCCGAAATTTTTCGCTGCTCAAAAAAGAATGCAGCAACAATGAGATCGGCAGTGCTATCGCAGCCTATATCCAGATGATTGACCGTGCACTGAAAGCCTGCCTGGGCGTTCCGGCAGAGCAGTGGGAGCGAAAGATCGAGGGCATTTATCTGGAGTATCTCAAGGACGCCCCGATAATCTGTTAAAAATGGAAAATGATATAGATGATTAATTGTTATGGAAGGTAGTGAGCAAGCATGAATGCACAGAAATTTACCCAGAAATCGCTGGAAGCAGTACAACAGGCAAATAATATCGCCTTGGAAAACAACAATATGCAGATCGAGCAGGAGCACCTGCTGTATGCATTGCTGACCATCGACGACAGCCTGATTGCTCAGCTTCTGAAAAAGATGGAAATAGACCCGCGTGCCTTTGCACAGGCAGTGAAACAGGAAATCGACAAGATGCCTGGTGTCACCGGCTCCGGACGGGAAGCAGGCAAAATCTATGTAGCGCAGGATGTGGATGCAGTCCTGGCAAAATCCGAGAGCATCGCTGATTCGATGAAGGACGAGTATGTCTCGGTTGAGCACCTGATGATTGCGCTGCTGGAAAATCCAAACAAGAACCTCAAAGAGCTGTTCAAGCTGTTTGACCTCAAGAAAAATGACTTTCTGAAGGTATTGCAGCAGGTGCGCGGCAACACCCGTGTCACCAGCGATTCGCCGGAAAGCACCTATGACGTGCTCAAAAAATATGGTCATGATCTGGTGGAGGATGCCCGCAACAAAAAGCTCGATCCGGTCATCGGACGTGATTCTGAAATCCGAAACGTCATTATGATTCTGTCCAGAAAGACAAAGAACAATCCTGTGCTTATCGGTGAACCTGGTGTCGGTAAGACCGCTATCGCCGAAGGTCTGGCGCTTCGTATCGTCCGCGGAGATGTTCCGGCAAACCTGAAGGATAAAACCATCTTCTCGCTGGATATGGGTGCGCTGATTGCAGGCGCAAAGTTCCGCGGCGAGTTTGAGGAACGACTCAAAGCGGTTCTGGGCGAGATCAAAAAGAGCGAAGGCAAGATTATCCTCTTTATTGATGAGCTGCACACCATCGTAGGCGCCGGCAAGACCGAAGGCTCGATGGATGCCGGCAACCTGTTAAAACCAATGCTGGCCCGTGGTGAGCTGCACTGTATCGGTGCAACCACTCTGGACGAGTACCGCAAATATATTGAAAAGGATGCTGCGCTGGAGCGTCGTTTCCAGCCGGTACTGGTTGCAGAACCGACCGTGGAGGATACCATCTCGATCCTGCGTGGTCTGAAGGAACGTTACGAGGTTTATCACGGTGTCAAGATTCAGGATGCTGCGCTGATTGCAGCGGCAACCCTGTCCGACCGTTATATCTCCGACCGTTTCCTGCCGGATAAGGCAATCGACCTGGTCGATGAAGCGTGCGCGATGATCCGTACCGAGATGGATTCGATGCCGACCGAGCTGGATGAGCTCAACCGCAAGATCATCCAGCAGGAAATTGCACAGGCTGCCCTCAAGAAAGAGGAGGATAAGCTGTCCAAGGAACGTCTGGAAGCAGTTACCAAGGAACTGGCGCAGCTCAGAGAGAAATTCAATTCGATGAAGGCGCAGTGGGACAACGAAAAGACCGCCATCACCAAAGTACAGAAGCTGCGTGAGGAAATCGAACAGGTCGGCGGAGAGATCGAACGTGCAGAAAGAGAATACGACCTCAACAAAGCAGCCGAACTCAAGTATGGCAAGCTGCCGCAGCTCAAAGCAGAACTGGAAAAAGAGGAAAAGCTGGCAGAAGAAGCGCAGCAGTCCAGCCTGCTGAGAGATAAGGTCACCGAGGAAGAAATCGCCAAGGTGGTCGGCAAGTGGACCGGCATCCCTGTTTCCAAGATCATGGAGGGTGAGCGCGAGAAGCTGCTGCACATGGAGGACATCCTGCACGAAAACGTCGTCGGACAGGATGAGGCAGTCCGCCTTGTCAGCGAAGCAATCCTGCGTTCGAGGGCAGGTATCTCCGACCCGAACCGTCCAATCGGTTCCTTCCTGTTCCTGGGACCTACCGGTGTCGGTAAGACCCAGCTTGCAAAGACCCTTGCCAAGACCTTGTTTGATGATGAAAACAACATGGTCCGTATTGATATGAGTGAATACATGGAGAAATACTCCGTCTCCCGTCTGATCGGAGCGCCTCCAGGATATGTCGGCTATGAAGAGGGCGGTCAGCTGACTGAAGCGGTTCGCCGCAGACCGTACTCGGTTGTTTTGTTCGATGAGGTGGAGAAAGCACACCCTGATGTGTTCAACGTCCTGCTTCAGGTATTGGACGATGGACGAATCACCGATTCTCAGGGACGTACCGTCGACTTTAAGAACACCATCATCATCCTGACCTCCAACCTTGGTTCCTCCTATATCCTCGATGGCATCACTCCTGACGGACAGATCAGCGACGAGGCAAAGGAACAGGTCAATGCTTTGCTGAAGAACAGCTTCCGTCCGGAATTCTTGAACCGTCTGGATGAGATTGTATTCTATAAACCACTGACCAGAGAGAACATCGGCGGCATCATCGACCTGCTGATGAAGGATCTGAAGAAACGTCTGGAAGCAAAACAGATCGAACTTGTCATGACCGACGCTGCAAAACAGGTCATCATCGACAATGCTTACGACCCGATCTACGGCGCAAGACCGCTCAAACGGTACCTGCAAAGCCATGTAGAAACAATGCTGGGCCGCAAGATTATCGCCGGTGAGATCGGTGCGTCGGATGACAACGACGAGATGTGTAAAGTTACCATCGACGCAGAAAACGGCGAACTGGTCATTCGATAAACTGGATAAGATAAAAAACCGGCTGTGC
>NZ_CALXIN010000014.1 GCF_944388365.1 uncultured Negativibacillus sp.
GCCGTCGCGCCCATCGTCCGCTTTGTCTTCACCATCGCCAAGCCCCTTGTCGCCCTTCTCTCGGTCAGCACCAACGCTATCTTAAAGCTGCTGCACATCGACCCAACCAGCCAGACAGAGCAGGTCACCGAAGAGGAAATCCGTATGATGGTTGACGTCGGCAACGAGGAAGGTTCGATCGAAAAAGACGAAGCTGATATGATCGACAATATCTTTGAGTTTGACGACATCACCGCTGAAGATGTTATGACCCATCGAACCGACGTAGCCGCTGTGGAAAACACCGCCACCGTCATGGATGTCATCCATCTGGCAATGGAAAAAGGCTTTTCCCGAATTCCGGTCTATGAAGAGGATATCGACAATATCATCGGTATTGTCTATGCCAAGGATATGCTGCGCTGCATCAATGAAACCGCAGAGCAGATGGCTCATCAGCCAATCACTCCTTTCATCCGCAAAGCAATCTTTGTTCCGGAATCCAACCGCTGCGCTGATCTGTTCAAAACCTTTAAGGAAAAGAAGATGCAGATGGCGATCGTCGTCGACGAATACGGCGGCACCTCCGGTATCGTCACCATGGAGGACCTTCTGGAATCGATCGTCGGCAACATGCAGGACGAATATGACCAGGAGGAAGAAGAGTACCAGAAAGTATCCGATCATGTCTTTATGCTCGACGGTTCCATGTCTCTGGAAGATGTCGAAGAGCTGCTGGGAACCAATGTGGGCCCTGAGGAGGACTATGACACCATCAGCGGACTGATTACCGACGTCCTTGACCGCATCCCGTCCAAGGACGAACATCCAACCGTCCGCATCGGTAACGTCGAATTTACCGTTCTTCTCACCGAGGAGCGCCGCATTGCCAAACTGCGCGCCGAGGTCCTGCCGGAAGATACCGAAGACCCAGTGCAGGAAGACTAATCATTTTTTCCATTTCTCTTATCCAACATCAACGGTCACAGGATGTTTCCTGTGACCGTTCTCATTTTTAGCGAGGTGTTTTTCCATGTCCGTTCAATCTGTGCGCGAATATCTCAAACCCTTTGGGCTCGATGAGGCAATCCGCGAATTTTCCGTCTCCAGCGCCACCGTGGAGCTGGCTGCTGCCGCTGTTGGCGTCGAACCAGCCCGCATCGCCAAAACTCTCTCCTTCTTCTTCCCACCCGAGGAACAGGGCTGCCTGCTGATTGTTGCCGCCGGCGATAAAAAAATCGACAACAAAGCCTTTAAAGCTCAGTTTGGCTTTAAGGCAAAGATGCTCCCGCACGGCCTTGCCCTCCAGCTCACCGGTCATGCTGTCGGCGGCGTCTGTCCTTTTGCTCTCCCTGACCACGTCCATGTCTATCTCGACCGTTCCCTCTGTCGTTTTTCGACCGTCTTTCCTTCCGCCGGCAGTGCAAGCTCTGCTGTCGAGATGACACCCGACCAGCTCTTCCTCTCCAGCCACGCAGAGGGATGGATTGATGTGTGTAAATCTGTTTCCGAATAGTCCCCTTGATTTTATACCATTTTTGTATTATAATAAGGACGACCTCAATTATCCACGAAAGGAGGACAACCCTATGGCACTTACTGTAACCAAGGATACCGTCATCGGCGAGGTTCTGGATTATGATTCCTCTCTGGCTGAGGTATTTTTCAGCGCAGGCATGCACTGTGTCGGCTGACCAGGCGCCCGCGGCGAAACTATTGAAGAAGCCGCTATGGTCCACGGTGTGGATTGGGCACCTATTGTTGCTGGGCTGAGAGCTCGCATTAACTAAGGTTTGTTTGAAGATGAAAAAAAGGACTCAGCAAACGCTGAGTCCTTTTTTTCATCTTATAAAGCGGCTGTCAGGAAAGCTCCACTTCTTTTTTGGCAGTATTTACGGTCAAAGAAGCGGTGTCCTGCAATGACGTATCCTCATCCACCAGCTTTGCCATCACGACAAACCGCACATCGTCCCGCCGTCCATACTTGTACGAACAGGTGGATAAGGTCAGTATTTTGTCCTCTCCGTTGACCGGTACATCATAGACGTACTCGGAGCGCTGCTGTGCCTCGGTGATGATATTCATCAGCTGGGCATCGGAGATTTCACCCTCCTCCGGATTGCGGTAATCCTTGTTGATTCGGATGTAATCAAAATCGGTAGTGGTATAAAAAACGGCAAAAATCTGCCATACCATCTCACTGTAAGAAGCTTCCGATTCTGCACTGTCACCGTCATAGATGGAAAAATAAACATAGGGATGTTGCTTTGCAAATTCCTGATCGGTAAAATGGAACAGCTGAGAGAAGCGCTCTCCATCCATATCATCGTCAAAATGGACATTGTGTCCATAGATAACCGTATTTTTGGAAAGATCCTCGCGGCTGTCAAAGTTGCATTCGTAGTCGGCAAAGTAGCATCCGGTCCAGCTGTACTGCTTCCACTCGTTCAGACGCTCATAATACTCGTTGTTGTCCGCCTGCACAACAGCGCCGTCAATTTCGGTGTCATCAATCTTCAGCCAACCGATAATATCCTCATTTTTCTCCCGAGCTTCTGCGATCTGCTGGCCAAACTGCACAACTTCCTGCTGGACCTGTTCAGTCTCCGACTCTTCCTGTGGCAGTTCCTGCTCCTCTTTGACCGGTTGCTGTTCTTCGGATTGTTCTTCCTCTCCGCAGCCGGCCATTGAAAACAACAGCATCACTGCCAGCATCAACGCCAGCGTCTTTTTCCACATCCTTGCCATAACAGGCTCCTTTCCAGCTCGCTTCTATCTTTCCATCAAGCCAGTGCTAGTTTTGGCTGACAACGTTGCAGACAATTCCCTTTCCTGCATCCATCAGTACCGATGCTCCGTTGCGGATCACCTGTGTGCAGTCTTTTGCACCGACAATGACCGGAATATTCAGCGTCAGACCAACCACTGCAGCATGGGAATTCTGTCCCGACTGCGAGGTAATGATGCCCGAAGCCTTCTTGAGAATCTCCAGCATCTCATTGTTGGTGTTGTCAATGACCAGAATGTCTCCATCCTGGAAGTTCTCCAGCGCTTCGCGCTCGCTCTTGGCTACACAAGCCTTGCCCTTTGTGCTTCCGTCACCGATGCCGGTTCCGTGCAGGATCACATCGCCCACTGTCTGTACTTTCAGCAGATTGGTTGTGCCAGGAACACCCAGCGGAACGCCGGCAGTGATTACCACCAGATCGCCGTCCTTGACCAGATTGCATTCCTCCGAACGGGCGATTGCATGTTTGAACAGATCGTCCTCGGTGCTCTGCTCCTCGCACAGTACCGGAACAACGCCCCAGGAGATGCACAGATGACGGTAGGTTGCCTCCTGTGTGGTGCATCCGATGATCGGCATCTGCGGACGATATTTGCTGATCATCCGTGCAGTCTGACCCGACTGGGTGACGGTGATGATCGCACTTGCCTGTAAATCATACGCTGCCGAACAGGTCGCATGGGAAATCGCATTGGTGATGTCGCGGTTGCACTCTCCGTCGTAATCGCGGAAACGGCGGCGATAGTTGATGTCCTGCTCGGTGCGCTCTGCAATTCTTGCCATTGTTCTGACTGCCTCTACCGGATATTTTCCGGCAGCAGTCTCACCGGAAAGCATGATAACACTGGTGCCGTCATAGACTGCGTTGGCAACGTCGGTCGCCTCTGCTCTGGTCGGGCGCGGATGGTTCATCATGCTGTCCAGCATCTGGGTCGCTGTAATAACATATTTACCGCTGTTGTATACACGGTGAATAATCATCTTCTGGATAACCGGAACATCTTCCATCGGAATCTCTACGCCCATGTCTCCGCGGGCGATCATGATGCCGTCGGAAACGCGCAGGATTTCGTCGATGTTGTTGACACCCTGGGAATTTTCAATCTTGGCAATAATCTTGATGGTGTCGCAGCCATTTTTCTCCAGCAGCGAACGAATCTGCAGAATATCGTTTGCACAGCGGGTAAAGGAAGCTGCAATAAAGTCAAATCCTGCTTTGATTCCAAATTCAATATCGTCAATATCTTTCTGGCTCAGATATGGCATCGACAGATCCACGTTTGGAACGTTGACACCTTTTTTATCCGAGATTTTGCCGCCGTTGATAACGGTACAGCTAATATCGGTTTCCGAAACCTTGTCTACACGCAGCTCGATCAAGCCGTCGTCAATCAGGATGGTGTCTCCCTCTTTAACATCCTTTGGCAGGTCCTTAAAGGTGATGGATGCACGATGTGCATTGCCGATAGTCTCCTCGGTGGTCAGTACAAAACAATCGCCGTCCTCCAAATAGGCGACGCCGCCTTCCAGCTTGCCCAAACGAATCTCAGGGCCTTTGGTATCCAGCAAAGTTGCCAGCGGAACCTTCATCTCGCTGCGCAGCTTTTTAATCAGGTCCAGTCTCTTCTGGTGTTCCTCATGGGAACCATGGGAAAAGTTAAAGCGAGCCACATTCATACCCGCTTTGATCATCTCTCTCAAGATCTCCTCCGATTCGCTGGCTGGGCCAAGCGTGCAGATAATCTTGGTCTTTCTCATACGGCACACACTCCTTATGAATCGTTCTTTTTTATTACACAGTATCAGTCATTCTTCTATCTGACTCTTACACTATATCCTACCTGCCGTTCAAAATCAATCATTCGCAAAAAATATTTACTACTTTTCCCAAGATTGTACAGATTTTTTACCAGAGTTAAACTAATTTTTGGATACAGAATGCAAGAAACTTTTTTTGTTCCTGCAAGACTTTTGTCAAAAAAAAGACACCGCTGCCATCTGCACGGTGTCCTTTTTCAATGCAATTCACTGCAAAACTACTAGTTCAGTCCCCAGACGCTTCCCTGATTGTTCTGGCTATTCTGGCTGTTTTGGGTATTCTGCTGTGCTGCGGTGTCGGTTGTTTCGGTCGGAGCTCCCTCTTCACCCAGCTCCAGCTGCAAGGTTATTTCCTGATCCTGACCGAAGCTCTGTCTGCTTTGTCTGAATACTGTCAAAGTAATTGTGTCACCTGGCTTGTGTTCCTGCAGAATTCCGGTCAGTGTTCCGGAGGAGTCGATGCTCTGACCATCAATCGCAGTGATGATGTCGCCCGCTACCAGACCAGCTTTTGCTGCCGGCGAGTTCTCGGTTACCGATACAACACCTGCGCCAACCTGATAACCGTACATCTGTGCGGTTGTCTGGTCGATCATCTTCATGGTAATGCCCATCCAAACTCTGCCTCTGACATATCCATACTGAATCAGGTCGTTGATGATTGGCTGAGCCTCGTTAATCGAAATTGCAAAGCCGATACCTTCATATTCGGTTGCTGCAATCTTCTGGGAATTGATGCCGACGACCTGACCGTAGGTGTTGACCAGTGCGCCGCCGGAGTTACCAGGGTTGATCGCTGCATCGGTCTGGATGCAGTCAACGGTGTTGCCGGTGGTGGTGGTGATGGAACGATTCAGCGCGGAAACATAACCAACGGTCACACTTCCTGCCAGTTCCAGACCGCCAGGGTTGCCGACGGTGATGACCTGCTCACCGATTTCCAGCTGATCGGAGTTTCCGAACTCTGCCGGAGTCAGACCGGTTGCTTCGATCTTCAAAACAGCAAGGTCGGTCTTTTCATCCGAACCTACCAGTGTTGCATTGTACTCGGTGGTGTCGGAAAGAACAACTTTGATGCTGGTTGCACCTTCTACTACATGTGCATTGGTAATAATATAACCATCCTGGGTGGCAATGATGCCCGAGCCCTGGCTCTGCTCGCCGCCAAAGATGCTCTGCTGGCTTTGAATGTAAGCTACAATACCAACTGCGGAAGGCATTACCTTCTCTGCACGTTCGGTGATGGTCAGCTCACCCTCCTGCAGGTTTGCCGAGGCACTGCTGGAACCTCCTGCCGGTTTGTCGTTGAGGGTCAGCTGCTCTGTCGTGCTGTTCTGCGCATCTTCAACCTCTGCACTTTCCGATTCAACCACTGTGTTGTTGCCGGAAACCAGCGCATAGGTTCCGTAACCTGCCAGAGAAACAACACCTGCGCACAAAATACCACACATGATGATGGCAAATACCCGCAGGCCTTTGTTTTTCTTTGCCTTTGGAGTGTGCTTTGGTTTTTCCTGCTTGTAATCCTCATAGTTCCACTTGTAGCTTTCGCTGGTCTTTGGATCGCCGGTCGGCTGTGCCTCATATGGATTATGTCCATTCTCCTGAGCGCCATAGCTGTATCGGCTGCTGTATGCGGATTTATTATCCTCGCTGCGCGGACCGGAACGATACCATCCATCCTGATCCGGCTGCTTGGATGTTTCATTGGCATGCGCATGTTCGTGGTGGAAAAATCCGCCTTCCTTCTTTTCCTGCTCCTGTTCTCCTGTAGCATTCTTGCTGGAGAATACCCAGCCGCTGCTCTGACTTTCTTGGCTGGTCTGATTTTCCGTTGCCTGCGCATTGTTTTCCTGTGCCTGATTTTCCGTTGCCTGCGCATTGTTTTCCTGCGCATTATTTTCATTGGAACTTACGTTCGGATCTTGTTCTTTACCGGACTGATTTGCTTCCGGTTCCAATCCGTTATTGTTCATTTTCTTTTCATCCATATCTGAAAACCTCCCTGTGTCCACCAGTGATACACCTCATATCGGACACCTTGTTGTTTTGTTCTATTACATTGATTATTATATCTGCAATTTATGAAAATAAATGAAACAAGACTTAAACTGTTTCATACTTTTTTCTACTAAAATAATGAACAAATTTCCAACATTTTTCCGCTAGATTTCCCTGACAGAGGACGGCTTTTGCTGCTTGGTCAACGCCTTTGGAGCCGTAGCAACCGAGAAGCTGAATTCACAGTATTCGCCCTCGACGCTGCGCACAATGACCTCGCCCTGATGCAGGTTGACGATGGAGCGTACAATGTGCAGTCCCAGTCCCACACCGGTCTTGTCGATGCTGCGCGAACGGTCGGTCTTGTAGAAGCGGTCAAATACCTTGGAAATCTCATCCTTCGGGATGCCTTCACCGGAGTTTTTGATGTTGATGTAGGTTCTCTTTGCATCCACCGTGTAGCTCACTTCGATGTAGCCGCCCTCGTTGACAAACTTCACTGCATTTTCCAGCAGATTGTAAACTACCTGATGGATCAGGTCCTCATCGGCCTCTACCATAATTTTGCCCGCATCCAGGCCCTTTATTTCCAGATGCTTGGACTCTATGGTCTGCTCAAAGGTAAAAATGCTCGACAAAACTGCCTCGTTTACGTCAAAGACGGTCGGATTCAGCTTCATTTCGCCCGCCTCAATCTTGGCGATGTTGAGCATCGAGCGCACCAGACGGGACAGTCGTTTGACCTCGTCCGAGACAATGGTCAGATAATGGCGCTCCTTCTCCGGCGGAATGGTTCCGTCCAGGATGCCGTCGATAAATCCGGCGATGCTGGTCATCGGCGTCTTTAACTCGTGCGAGACGTTTGCCACAAACGAACGCCGCACGCTCTCCTGCTGTGCCAGACTTGCCGCCATGTTGTTAAACGCCATCGACAGCTTGCCGATCTCATCCCGTTCGTTGATCGGAACACGCGCAGAAAAGTCACCCTTTGCAAACGATTCGGTCGCCTTGACCATCTCCCGCAGCGGGCGCACCAGATTTCCGGTCACCACATAGACCACCGCAAAGGTGACCACCATCATGACCAGTGCGCTGAGCAGGAACATCTTGAGAATCTCACCCATAAAGTCGGTCAGCTCCTGCGCCGAAGTGGATGCAAACACAATGCCGGCGATGCGTCCGTCGGACAGCTTCAGCGGAACACCGACAGTATAGTAGGAACTCTTGTAGATCTCGCCCATTTTGCCGACTTCCTTGTAGATGCCGTCCTCCTTGGTCTTGTTGATAATGTCCTCGTTGATGCCGTAGGCTTTGTGGCTGCATGTCGAACGATGGGTGCATAACAGCACCTCTCCCGACAGATTGGACAGATAGATGTCGGCATCCATCGACTTCGCCATCGGAATCCATGCCGTTGTCAATGAGGAGTTGTAATCGACAATCTGATAAACGCCGTCGATGGAAACAACATGTTCCAGCGTCAGCTCTGCCGCATACTCCGCATTTTTTTCCAACGCACCCAGTTTGTCCTCTTTAAAATACTGTGCTGCAAACACCATAAACAGGATTCCCAAAATCACAATGCTCATCAGCACCACCGAACAGCATACCGAAAAATATTTTCGAAATAAACTCCGCTGCATATACCTTCCTCCTTTCGGGGTTTGCAAAACCGCATTCCCCTTTACCTCTCTATCAAAAATAAAAAGCCGCTGTAACGAATGTACAGCGGCCCGAAACAGCTTATTCCTTCACTTCAAATTTATACCCGACGCCCCAAACCGTCTTCAGGCTCCATTTGTCGGACACGCCTTCCAGTTTTTCACGCAGACGTTTGACATGGACATCCACCGTTCTGGAGTCTCCGTAATATTCAAATCCCCAAACCTCGTTGAGCAGCTGATCTCTGGTGTACACTCTGTTTGGATTGCTCGCCAGGTGGTACAGCAGTTCCAGCTCCTTCGGCGGTGTGTCGATAACCTTGCCGTCGACCTTCAGCTCATACTTTGTCATATTGACAACCAGCTTGTCATAGGACACCTCTTTGGTATCGTTGCCCGAGGAGGACTTGCCGGTTCTTCTCATAACTGCTTTGATGCGCGCAACAATCTCCTTTGCATCAAACGGCTTGACCACATAGTCGTCTGCGCCCAGCTCCAGACCCAGCACCTTGTCAAAAGTCTCGCCCTTGGCGGTGATCATGATGATCGGACAGTTGGATTTTTTGCGAATATCTCTGCAAACCTGCCAGCCATCCAGCTTTGGCATCATGATGTCCAGCAGCACGATGTCTGGATTTTCCGCGTTAAAACGCTCGATTGCCTGTTCTCCATCTGCCGCCAGCACGACGGTATATCCTTCTTTTTCCAGATACAATCTCAACAGTTCAGCAATGTTCTGGTCGTCATCCGCAACCAGGATTTTTCCCATCGACATACTTTTGCTCCATTTCCCCGCCGCTTTTCAAACTTCTCTATGTTGGGCTGGTGTCGCAGCAGCGGTACAGACACCGATTCCGAACATTCTTTACAAAATTGCCATGCTTTCTTTTATTATAACACAGCTCTCTGGAAGATGCACCACGTTTTTGTCGAAACCTCTTCCAGCCATCTTCTTTTATTATACGAAAACATACGGAAAATTGGTGAAAAAACTTTAAACAGATTTTGGAAAACAGATGAAATATGCCTTTGTATTTTCAACATCCTTCTGTTGGAATGGTTAAAAACCCCTGTTTTCACAACATTCCTCCTGCTATCCCCTTGCCTAATACAGGCGCAAACGATATAATAAGGATATATGTGCGAATAGCCTTCCACCGCCCGTGGTGGAATCAACGAAAGGAAAGAATCAATATGAAATTAGGTATCGTGGGTCTGCCGAACGTCGGCAAAAGCACCCTGTTCAATGCTATTACCAACGCTGGTGCGCAGTCGGCAAACTATCCCTTCTGCACCATCGAGCCAAATATCGGCACCGTTGCTGTTCCAGATTACCGTCTGGATGAGCTTGCCAAGATGTATGAGCCAGAAAAGATCACCCCTGCGGTCATCGAATTTGTCGACATCGCCGGTCTGGTCAAAGGCGCTTCCAAAGGTGAAGGTCTGGGCAATAAGTTCCTGTCCAATATCCGCGAAGTAGACGCCATCGTTCACGTTGTCCGCTGCTTTGAGGACGGCGAGATTGTCCACGTCGAAGGCAGCATCGGACCAAAGCGCGACATCGAGGTCATCAACCTGGAGCTGATCTTCTCCGACCTCGACATTCTTGAGCGCCGCATCGACAAAGCGGTCAAAGCTGCCAAAGGCGATAAAAAATACCTGGCTGAGGTCGATCTGTTAAACCGCGTCAAAGCACATCTGGAGGAAGGCAAATCCGCCCGCAGCATGGAATTTACCGACGACGAAAAGGCCATCATGTCTGATATTCCGCTGCTCTCCAATAAGCCGATCATCTACGTTGCCAATATGAGCGAGAACGACTTTAACGGCAAGCTCGACTCTAATCCTTTCTATAACGAAGTTCTGGAAATCGCCAAAGAGGAAAACTCGGAGGTTGTTCCGATCTGTGCAAGACTGGAGGAGGAAATCTCCGACATGTCCAAAGAGGACAAGCTGATGTTCCTCGAGGAGCTGGGACTGGAGGAGTCCGGTCTGGACCGCCTCATCAAAGCTGGTTACCACCTGCTCGGCCTCATCTCCTACCTGACCGCCGGCAAACCGGAGGTTCGTGCATGGACCATCACCCGCGGCACCAAGGCACCGCAGGCTGCCGGCAAGATCCACAGCGACTTTGAACGCGGCTTCATCCGCGCCGAGGTCATCTCCTACGAGGACCTGATCGCCAACGGTTCGATCGCCGCTGCAAAAGAAAAAGGTCTGGTCCGCTCCGAGGGCAAAGAGTACGTCATGCAGGACGGCGACGTTGTTCTCTTTAGATTCAACGTCTAATTTTCAATTATATTGTATAAAAAAGGATGCTGGAAAAACCAGCATCCTTTTTTATTTGTTATCCCTCTTTTTTATAGGGACCCAGATTTCGCTATAAGCATAATCTTTTCTTTCCGCATCCATCTTGGCAAAAGAAAAGGAGAATGAACTCAACAACTCATAATCCGAAGTTATAAACCACTCTGAATAAATTTTGGCCATTGTCTCCTGCAATGTAAACGGGAACGGTCCTTCATTTGGAAACACCGCCCATGTACAAGCTGGAACTGGTATCGTTTCCAAACAATCCGATACGTCTTCTCTGGTTGTTAATACGCCTATCATATGTGTCAGTTCGCCTTTTTCTTCCAAGAAATTTGTATCGGACTCATAGGATACATTGACGATTTCATGGGGTGTAGTGTTTTGAACTCGATGCATTTCATTTCGTTGCTGTTCTGTGATGCTTTGAGCCAATTTTACAATCTCCAAATTTACTCCTTCAAATTGCATCGGAACTCGTTTGCTCACACCTGCAAATCGGAAGGCTTCCTTTTCTATTATCTTATATTCCATAATATCTCCTCCTTTGATTGTAACAACAAAGCTTAGTTTCTGAAAAAATTTGCATTGCTGAAGCTTTGCTGCTTCCGATGGCAGCATCCCACTCCATTTTTTAAAAGCTCTGCTAAAACCATCCACCGACTGATATCCATATCGGAAGGCAATTTCGGTTACAGATTTTCCCTGCAAAAGCTCTTGGTTTGCTTTTGACAATTTTCTATTTTTGACATACTCACCCAAACTCATATTGGTTAATGCAAAAAAGATTTTTCGAAAATGCAGATCAGAAACATGAACATGTTCCGCAATCTTCTCTAAAGAAAAATCCTCATCCAAATGCTCCTCAATGTAGTCCATCGCTTCATTGAGCTTTTTCAGCATATTTTCTCCTCCTTTCTTGTAAAAATCATACCACAATTACTTGAAAGATGCTCGACTTGTCAGATGAAAAAAAGTCGGTTGCTGATATTGTAAGATTGCTAAGTTTTTCCTTGTTTCTGGTCATTTTATATGATAAAATGAAGATGGAATCATAACTTTGTGTTATGATTTACTACCGTTTTTTGGAGGAGAGAAGTATGAAAAGAGTCCTCGTTGCTGGTTTGCAGCATGAATCCAATTCTTTCAACCCCATCGTTACCGGCGAAAAAGATTTCCAGGTCATCCGTGGCGCAGAAATCTTCAATCGTTTTCGTGATAATGACCCTGTCACCGGCGTCATCAAACCGCTGATGGAACAGGGATATGAGGTCGTTCCGACAGTCTTTGCAAGCGCCGTACCAAACGGCGAGGTTGACCACGATTTTTATATGAACCTCAAAGCGGAGATCATCCGCGTTGCGAAAGAAGAGCAGGCTAAGAAACCGATCGACGCTATCACACTTGCTCTCCATGGCTCGATGCGCGTCAAGGGTCTGGGCGAAGCGGAAGGCTACCTGCTGGAAGAATTAAGACAGATCTTCCCTGACATCCCACTCTTCTGCTCGCTGGATATGCACACCACCATGACCGAACGCATGCACAACAACTGCGACGGTTTTGTCGGCTATAAATGCGCTCCGCACACCGACCGCTATGAAACCGGTGTCCATGCTTCCCGCATGACCATCGCTGCTCTGGAAAATGGCTTCAAGGCACATTCTGCCTGGGTCAAAGTTCCGATCCTCATCGCAGGCGAGCAGTCCTCCACCACCGTTGAACCGATGGCAAGCATGATCGACGAACTGCGCCGCACCGAAACTCAGCCAGGCATCATGGCAGCTTCCTACCTGATGGGCTTCCCCTGGGCAGATAATGAGGACAGCTCCTGTGCCGTTTATGTCGTTGCTGACAGCCAGGAACTGGCAGAAAAAGAAGCCATCCGTCTGGCAAACGAGATGTGGAACCGCAGACATGAGTTCTGCTTCCAGACTGAAACCTACCACGAAAAAGAGGCCATCGACGTTGCTTTCAAAGCAATTCAGGAAGGTCATCCAACTCCGGTTTACCTTTCCGACTCGGGCGATAACCCGACCGCTGGTTCCTCCTCCGACTGCACCGGTTTCCTGCGTCTGCTCATGGAGGACCCACGTACCGACCTGTTAAAGACACCTGTCCTCTACGGCGGCATCTACGATCCAGAAGCAACCCTGGCCTGCAAGGGCAAGGTTGGTCAGCAGGTTACCCTGACCTTCGGTTCTAAGTTCGACTCCAAGACCACCCAGCCAATCACCGCCACCGGTACCGTCAAAGCCTACATCGAAAACTGGGGCAGATCCTCGGTCAAATCCGATCTGGCTCTGTTTAACTCCTGCGGCGTTGACATCGTTCTGGCAGAAGCACACGTCGGCTATACTACACCGGAGATCTTCTCCGACCTCGGCCGTGAAGCAACCGAAGCGGACATCGTCGTCTGCAAGCTGGGTTACCTCACCGAGTTCCATTCGGCAATCGCAAAGAGAAGCATCATGGCACTGTCCAAAGGCAGCACCAATGAGGATCTTCCAAGCCTGAACTACACCAAAGTTCCGCGCCCGATCTTCCCTCTCGAGGATAACTTCCCTTACGATGCAGCTGCAAACCTCATCGCTAAAAAGTAATATTGCATAAAAAAAGACTCGCAGATAACTGCGAGTCTTTTTTTATGCTTATTTGTACAGATGGCAGGAAACAAAATGTCCTGGCTCGATCTCGGTCTGAATCGGCTTGGTTTCCAGACACTCTGGTCTGCACTGTTTGCATCGTGCAGCAAATGGGCAACCCTTTGGCAGGTTGATGGTGCTTGGAATATCGCCTTCCAGAATAATTCTTTCCTGCTGATGGCCTGGGTCCGGAATCGGAACCGCAGACAGCAGCGCCTGGGTATATGGATGTGCAGGATTTTTGTACAGCACGGTCTTTGGTGCCAGCTCAACCACATATCCCAGATACATAACTGCGATACGGTCGGAAATCATCTCAACAACCGACAGGTCGTGGGAGATGAACAGATAGGTCAGGTTAAATTTCTGCTGAAGATCATGCAGAAGGTTCAGTACCTGAGCCTGAATCGAAACGTCCAGCGCAGAGATTGGCTCGTCAGCGATGATCAGTTCCGGTTTTACTGTCAATGCTCTTGCAATACCGATACGCTGTTTCTGACCGCCGGAGAACTCATGCGGATAACGTTTTGCATGTTTTGCGCTCAGACCTACTGTTTCCAGCAGCTCATGAACGATCTTCATACGCTCTTCTTTGGACAGATTGGTGTGGATCAGCAATGGCTCCTCAACCAGGTCCTCAACTCTCATACGAGGGTTTAAGCTTCCTGCTGGGTCCTGGAAGATCATCTGAATGTTTTTGCGCAGAGGACGCATCTCCGCCTGGGACAGCTTGCTGATATCTTTACCGTCAAACCAGATTTCACCGCTGTCCGGAACCAGCAGATGGTCGATCAGACGGCCGGTGGTGCTCTTTCCGCAGCCAGACTCGCCTACAACCGAGAAGGTTTCGCCGCGATAAATATCAAAGCTGACATTGTTGACAGCATGGACAAACTTATTTGGTCTTCCCAGAAGGTTCTTACCTGCCGGAAAGGTTTTGGATACATTTTTTACAGAAACAATAGGCTCCATACTTCGCTTATCCCCTTTCCTATCTTTCCTGACGCCAGCATCTGCACTTCTGATTTGCGCTGATCTGGAACAGATCCGGCTCCTCATTGCGGCAGCGCTCGGTCGCATATTTGCATCGTGGTGCAAAACGACAGCCTTTTGGCAGCATCGACAGGTCAGGAACGCTTCCTGGGATGCTCGGCAGTACCTTGACGCCGGAACCAAGCTTCGGAACGGATGCGATCAGACCTTCTGTATATGGATGTGTAGGGTGATTAAACAGCTCTTCAACCGGAGCTTCCTCTACGATCTCACCTGCGTACATAACGATAACTCTGGTGCACATCTCTGCAACAACGCCCAGGTCGTGGGTAATCAGCAGAATGCTCATGCCCTCTTCCTGCTGAATCTTCTTCATCAGTTCCAGAATCTGTGCCTGAATGGTAACGTCCAGCGCGGTTGTCGGCTCGTCTGCAATCAGCATCTGTGGGTTACAGCTCATCGCCATTGCGATCATAACACGCTGGCTCATACCACCGGAAAGCTGATGTGGATAGTTTTTCAAAACACGCTCTGGGTCAGGGATACCAACCTGCGACAGCATCTTGGAGGCATGCTTGCGAGCTTCCTCTTTGCTCATGTTGGTGTGCAGACGGATTCCCTCGATCATCTGCTTGTCAATACGCATTGCAGGATTCAGGCTGCTCATTGGCTCCTGGAAGATCATGCTCATTTTGCCGCCGCGAATCTTGCGCATCTCGTTTTCACTGATCTTCTGCAGATCCTCTCCGTCGAAGATCACTTCACCCTTGGTTACTTTACCGGAGGTAAAGTTGAGCAGTCGCATAATCGAAAGCGAGGTAACGCTCTTGCCACAGCCCGACTCACCTACCAGACCCAGGATCTCACCTTTATCCAAATGAAAGCTGATCTCATTGATCGCTGTTACGCTGGATTTTTTGCTCTGGAAAAATTCCGTGCGCAATTTGTTGACTGTAAGTAATCTTTCCTGTACCATAGTGTACTCCTTTCCTTGTCTCGCTCATTACTTGATCTTCGGATCAAGAGTATCTCTCAAGCCATCGCCAAACAGGTTGAATGCAAGAACTGTTAAAAAGATGACCAGACCTGGGAAGTACACCATGTGCGAAGCAATACCGATATAGTTTCTGCCCTGAGAAAGCATAGCGCCCCATTCTGGTTCGGTAACGTTTGCGCCGAAACCAAGGAAGCTTAGAGAAGCAGCTGCCATGATTGCAGAACCGATTCTCATGGTAAAGTTTACGATCAGGGACTGAATGGTGCCAGGGAAAATATGTACAAACAGCAGTCGGCTGTCTTTACAGCCAAGGCTCTGTGCAACCTCAACATACAGCGAACCTTTTACTGCCAGAGTAGCGCTTCGCATGATACGTGCAAAGCTCGGGATGGTAAATACCATAACCGCGATCAAAACGTTGATGATACCAGGGCCAAGGATTGCTACGATTGCGATAGCAAGCAGGATGTCTGGGAAGCTGAACAGAACGTCCGAACCTCTCATAACCAGTGTTTCGATGATGCCGCCGTAGTAACCAGCCAGCAGGCCCAGAACGGTACCGAGAGCTGCACCGACAATAACTGCAGACAGCGATACACCCAGTGTCAGACGTGCGCCAACCAGCATACGGCTGAAGATGTCACGGCCATAGTGGTCGGTACCAAACAGATGCTCTGCGCTTGGTCCCTGCAGTGCGTTTGCATAGTCATATGCATCGTACTGATATGGTGCAATGTAAGGTCCGATAATTGCGATGATAATCAGCAGGACAATGATAATCAGGCCAAGCACTGCTGTTTTGCGTTTCAAAAACTTTTTGACAAAAGCTTTTGCCTTGCTGCTTTGATCCGCCTTGATATTTTCATCAATATAGTTTGATTCAAACGCAGTATTCTGCTGCTGTTCGTTTTTCTGAATGTCAGCCATAAGGTAGATTCCTCCTTCTATATTGTTTAATCAAGCCGGATCTTCGGATTGATTACGCCGTACAGCAGGTCGACGACCAGGTTGATCAAAACGTACTGCAAAGCAAACAGCATCAGCAGGCCCTGTACAGCCGCATAGTCACGGAACTGGATCGAGTCTGTCAGCAGACGGCCCATGCCAGGGATGGAGAATACGGTCTCAGTCAAAACGGAACCGGACAGCAGACCACCGATCTGCAGGCCCAGGATGGTGACAACCTGAATCAGCGAGTTTCTGAACGCGTGCGAGAACATAACCAGAGATTCTTTCTGGCCTTTTGCTCTTGCGGTACGGACATAATCCTCACGCAGCGTTTCCAGCATGGAGGAACGGGAGTATCTTGCCAAAACAGCCATGATACCACAACCCATGGTAAAGGATGGAAGAATAAATCCTTTCCAGGAATCCAAGCCACCGGATGGCAGCCAGCCCAGCTGAACCGAGAAGATCTGAATACCCATCAGACCGAGCCAGAAACCAGGCGCCGAAAGACCGGTAATCGCAATCAGCATACAAACGTGGTCAAAGATCTTGCCCTGTTTGATTGCCGACATAACGCCAATGAAAATACCCAGAATTGGTGCCCACAAAACACCGGCAAATACCAGTTTCAAAGTCTGCGGCATTCTTTCTGCGATCAGTTCGCTGACTGGAGTAAACGATTTCATGCTTTCGCCCATGTCGCCATGGAACAGTTTTACCATGTAATCAACATACTGGGTAACGATCGGTTTATTCAAGCCGTATTCCTCACGGATTGCTTCAACCTGCCACTCCTCTGCATCCAGACCTGCAATGGTTCTTGCCGGATCACCTGGAATCAGATGAATGAACATAAATACAAAAATGGAAATGATGAACATCAACGGAATGGTCGCCAGTATGCGTCTGACAAAGTAACGACTCATACAAAAATTTCCCCCTTCTGCAAAGAAAGGAGTAGCAAAATTACTACTCCTTTCTTTCTAATTATTAAATACCCTAGATTTAATAACTGCGGAATTAGTGATCAAGCTCTGCGGTTGTGAAGACGATATCGCCGCCTGGTTTATAGGTCAGGCCTTTGACATAGCTTCTCTGAGCAGTGATCGAGTTATCGTTTGCAAGGAACATCCATGGGCACTCTTCCCAAGCAATTGCCTGAGCCTGTGCGTACAGATCAGCGATCTCTGCTTCGTCGGTGGAAACCAGAGCGTCATCGAGCAGCTGGTTGAACTCAGCGTTGTTCCAGAATGCGGTGTTGTAACCGGATGGTGGGAATTTTTCGCCGTGCAGGATGTTTCTCATCGAGCCGTCTGCTTCGTAGGAACCGGAGCTCCAGTTTACATACCACATCTGAACTTCTGTCTCATCCTCTGGAAGAGCGGTTCTGTCAGCGATAGTGGTGGATTCCTGTGGTTCTACGGTAACATCAATGTTGATCTGTGCCAGCTGCTGTTTTACAAACTCAGCGCCCTGCATCTCGATGGTGGTGTTATCTACCCAAATGGTTACTGGGAAGCCATCAGCATAGCCTGCTTCTTCCATCAGAGCCTGTGCTTTTTCAAGGTCCAGATCGTATGGAGTCTGCTCAGCATAGTACATGATCGAATCAGAGAAGATCGAGGTTGGTTTAACTGCATAGCCCTGGAATACTACCTGGCAGAATGCTTCGTTATCGAAAGCATAGTTCATTGCCTGACGTACTCTGACATCGTTGAATGGCTGTCTGCCATCTGCCAGAGTGTAGTTCTTGTTCAGAGTTACATAACGGTATGTAATACCTTTTTCGTTCATAACAACGATGTTGGAATCGCCTTCGATCTGCTCTACCTGGATTGGAGGTACTGGAGTAATGATATCTGCCTCACCGGTTTTCAGCATAGCGATACGGGAACCGTCTTCTGGTACAACCTTGAAGGTCAGGGAGTCAACTTTTGGACCCTCTCTCCAGTAGTTTTCGTTGCGAACTACTTTGGTATAACCGCCGTCAACACGCTCTGCAAATACGTATGGACCGGTACCAGCGGACTGTTTAGCCAAACCGTCTTTACCCAGTTCTTCGATTGCTTTCGGGCTAACGATTCTTACCTGAGTCAGTTTGTTCAGGAAGGTGTTGTTTGGTGCATCCAGAGTGATAGTCAGCTGATACTCGCTGTCAGCAACTGCACTTACCCAGGATTTTGTCTGGGAGTAAACTCTCAGAGACTGGTCAGCTTTGCCGCGTTCCCAGTTTGCAATAACTGCTTCTGCGTTGAATGGCTCGCCATCATGGAAGGTTACGCCTTCATTCAGAACGAAGGTGTAGGTCAGACCATCTTCAGACATTGTCCACTCTTTAGCCAGCATTGGGATGATGTTTGCATCTGCATCAAAGGTAACCAATGCTTCGTACATGGTGTTGGTAACAGTATTGGAAACACCGTTGCTGGATACATGTGGGTCCAGGTTGGTGACGTCCGCCTGCATTGCAACAACCATATCGTTGTCCGGCGATTTTGCTGTGGAAGTTTCCGATGCAGCCTCACCGCTCTCCTCGGTTGTGGTCTCTGTGGTGGTCTCTTCGGTGGTGGTTCCTTCTTCGCTGGTGGTGGTGCCGCCCGAGCTACATGCTGCAAAGGTCAGTGCCATTACAACAGCGAGGAAAAATGAAATTCTCTTCTTCATAAGATCTCCCTTTCTTGTTGTAGTTTTTAACAAAACACTCTTTAATGTGGGGACTAAATCTATCCTAATTATATAATTATTCACCTGCTTTTGCAATAGGTTTATGAATATTTTTCAACTTTTCTGTGTTCAAATTTTATCGACGACAAATTTTGTTCTTAATTACAGTTTTATTTTTCACTTTGGCGTATTATTTAGTAAATTTGACAACAAATTTGAAGATTTTTAGACACGAAATCACTTTTTCATCACTTTGCAATCCAGTATAATTGCGACTTTTTCGCTTTTTGTAAACAAATTGTAACACGATTTTATTATGTTTTTTCTACATTTTCTGCCTTTTTTCCATATTTTTCTGTTTACAGTTCACTAGGACCGTCGTAAGGTTCAAACTCTCCTGGGAAAAGTACCTTTTCCACAATTTGTGCGCAGTCCATCACACATCCGCGGCAGGAACGCAGACGGTCGGTTTTGCCATCGGTGCCGCGCAGATCCTGACAGATCATGCTGGTATTTTTCTTCTCAAAACGCTGTGCCATCTCCTTGCCCAGATCGAAGGTTGCAAACTTGGAAGCCGGTGCCTCCATATTGGCGTCCGAATTTTTCAGTCCGGCCAGCATCATCATTGCACAGACACTGCCGCAGGTCTGAAACATTCCTGCGATTCCCAGTCCGTAAGCCTCCGCTGCACGAAATGCCAGTCGCTCATCCATGCCCAGCTTGTCGCAGTAGGTGCAGACGACCGCCTGACAGCAGTTGTAGCCGTCTTTGTGCTTCTGTGCAGCTTCCCAAACTCTGCTTTTTTCCATTTCAATCTCCTCCTTTTAGGATATCTTTGTTTCTTATAATACAACCGCCGCAAAGGCATATAAAATCACCAGCATCACAACGTTTGCTGCCGTGAAAATGCCCAGATAACGCAGCGTTTTTGCTCCCGGGGTACGCGCATAAATCTTAAACGAAATCAAACTTGCCAGCGAGGCCACTAATGTGCCCAAGCCGCCGATGTTGGTTCCCAGCAGCATTCCGCGTGCATCCTCGGTAAAGCTGGCCAGCAAAACCGCCGCCGGTACATTGCTGATGACCTGGCTTGCCAGCACCGAATACAACATGGTGTTACGGCTGAGTGCTTCGCTTAAAAAGGCCTTGACCGATTCGATTGCGCCGATATTGCCTGCAAAGATAAAGAAACAGACAAAGGTCGCCAGCAGCCAGTAATCCACTTTGACCAGAACCTTGCGCGCAAAAATCAGCATCAGCACCGCCGTCACCAGCAGCGCAATGTGGCTGCTGAGCAGATGAAAGACCGACAGCAGGCTCACCAGAAACAACGCCGCAAACAGGCCCAGCCTTTTTTTGCTGTGGATGGTTTCCTTCTTTTCAAAATGCACTTCGATGCTGCTGTTCTTTCCAGCGACACAGCAGATTGCCAGCAATACAAAGCTGAGCACCACCACCGGTACGGTCACCGCAAAAAAGTCGCCGGCAGCCAGTCCATAATAGCTGCTCAGATAGAGGTTCTGCGGATTGCCCACCGGTGTCAGCATACTTCCGATGTTGGCAGCGATGGTCTGTAAGGTCACCACCCATGGCAGCAAACGACTCTGTCCGGTCAGCTCCAGCACCAGTACCGCAAACGGTACAAAGGTAATCAGCGACACATCGTTGGTAATCAGCATCGACGCAAAGAACGGCAGCATAACCAGCGTGAGCATCAGCAGACGGATGCTCTTTCTTCCGGTGAGAATCTTCTGTGACAGCACCAGAAAGACGCCTTCCTCCTGCATGCCGGCTACCGCGCTCATCAGGCAGAACAATAGTTCCAGTACACGGAAATCAATATACCCCAGATATTCCTTGGAAGGCGGCACCAGTGTCATCGACACAACCGCACAGATTGCCGCAATGACAAACACCGGTTCCTTCTTAAAAAAGTGTTTCGCCCTTTCCATATTGACCCTCCTTCTTTCCGTCCATCAGTATACCGCAACTTTGGTCGGAAAGCAAGAAAAGTCGATCAGTCCAGCGGCAAAATTTCCACCGCACAAATCTCCGGTGTGCAGCCAAATCGCAGCGGCAGTTTGGTCATGCCGATGCCGCCGCTCACCAGCAGCTGACTGCTCTCCACATCATACCACCCACGAACATAAGTTCTGCCTCCAGGCGGCAGAACCTGCTCGGTCAGTACCGGCAGCCGCACCTGTCCTCCGTGGGAATGGCCCGCCATTGCAAACTCTACACCATCCATCTCCAGCTGATCCACAATGTCAGGCTCATGGGTAATCAGAATGTCCACCATATTCCCAGAAAAATCGCCCTGCACTGCATTTCCCCACAGAGGATCATCCAATCCGTACAGCCGCAGGTTTTGATCTTTCAGCTCCACCTGTTCATTTTTCAGCAGCGTAAAACCGCCCGCTTCCATCACCTGCGGATAGACCTCGTGCGAGCCGCCGCCATAGTCGTGGTTGCCCCAGACTGCATATTTTCCCAGCGGTGCCTCGATCTTCTGCAGCTGAGCCGCAATCTCCTCCAAGGAGAGCTGCGCCTGATCCTCTGCATAATGGTCAAAAAAGTCGCCGCCAAAAATCACAAGATCGGGCTGCTGGGCGTTAATCTTCTCCACCACCTGCACAAGCTTCTCCTGCGGATACCACATTCCCAGGTGCAGGTCGGTCCAAAATACCACCTTCACCGGTTCACTCACCGCAGCACGCATCGTCTTTTCCCGCACCACCAGACGGTTTGGTTCTATCTTATAAGCCCATACAAAAGAAGCTCCCGTGGCTATTATTGCCAGCAAAATCAGCAGCAGTATTCCTTTGAGCAATTTCATCCGTCCACTTTCCTTTCATTTACGATTGTCTTTTATTTTACCATAAACTTCCGAAAAAAGCTGTAAAAAATCTTGCTCCGTTAAAAATTTACAATCTACCCAAGACCACACAAAAAAGTGCGGCATCTTCCCAAAGGAAGATGCCGCGCCGACCATTGTTTAATGGAACTGTGACTTATAAAGATTTGCGTAGACACCGCCTTTTTGCATCAGCTGATCGTGGTTGCCCTGTTCGATGATATCGCCGTGCTGCACGACCAGAATAACGTCCGCATTCTGGACCGTGGACAATCTATGTGCGATAACAAAACAGGTTCGATCCTTCATCAGGTTGCGCATTGCCACCTGAATCTGCATCTCGGTGCGGGTATCGACGTTGGAAGTTGCCTCGTCCAGAATCAGCATCTTGGCATCGGACAGCATCGCACGGGCAATGGTCATCATCTGTTTCTGACCCTGCGAGATGTTCATGCCGTCCTCGCTGATGACCGTGTCATAACCGTTCGGCAGCTGCATGATATAGTTGTGAATCTTGGCTGCCTTGGCTGCCTCGATGACCTCCTGCGGCGTTGCATTCGGACGGCTGAAGGCGATGTTGTCGTAAATGGTGCCGTTAAACAGCCAGGTGTCCTGCAAAACCATCGTATAGGCTGCACGCAGGCTCTTTCGGGTGATCTCCTGACTATCGCGATCCTCCATCAAAATGTGTCCCTTCTGCGGATCGTAGAAGCGCATCAGCAGATTGATGATGGTCGTCTTGCCGGCGCCGGTCGGTCCGACAATCGCCACCAGACTGCCTGGTTTGGCGTGCAGATTGAGGTCATGGATGATGGTCTTTTCGGGATCATATCCAAACTGGATGTGTTCCATCTTGACATCACCTGCAACGTCGGTCAGTTCGATCGCCGAAGGTGCATCCATTGGTTCCGGTTCCTCGTCGATCATACGGAATACACGCTCTGCCGCCGCCATTGCCGACTGCAGCTCACTGATAATGTTGGCTGTTTCGTTGATTGGTCCCGAAAATTTGCGGGAGTACAAAACGAAGGAGGACAGATTGCCCAGCGAGATGCCGCCGCTCAGATATAACAGCGAACCGAATACGCCGATCAATGCCAGCGAGATGTTGTTGATACCGTTGACCGAAGGGCCAACCATGGTACCATAATAATCCGCCTTGTAATAAGCCTGTACGGCCTCCTCATTTTTGACATCGAAGCGTCCGACCATCGTTTCTTCCTGATGGTATGCCTTGGTGGTTTTCTGTCCGGAGATGATCTCCTCTACAAAACCATTCAGTTCGCCCAGCTTTGCCGAACGCTGCCGGAACAACGGGCGCACCTTTTTGGTTCGATAGAAGATAAAGGCGATGGACGCCGGAATGGTGACTGCAAACACCAGAATCAGCATCGGAGAGATCCTTACCATCATGATGAAGGAACCAATGACCATAATGCTGCTGGCTGCAATCTGCAAAAGGTCGCTGGAAAGCGACGAGTTGACCGTATCAATATCGTAGGACATACGGCTGATAATATCGCCGGTCTGATGGCTGTCAAAGAAGCGCACCGGCAGTTCGACCAGCTTGTCGAACAAATCCTTTCGCATCTGATATACAATCTTCTGGCTGAGTTTTACCATCAGGATGGAAAGCAGATAGGATAGTGCCGAAGAAATCACATAGAAAACCAGCATCTCTCCGCAGTAATAAAAGACCAGCGGAAAGTTCGCCTGTCCAGGCTGGGTGCCGATGGCGTCGATTGCCATACCCGAAAGGGACGGGCCGATCAGCGCCAGCAGGTTGCTGACTATGGTCAACACCAGAGCAGCTAACAGCATCCATTTGTGCTGCAGCAGATATTTGCCCAACCGCAGAATAACCTTTTTGCGATTTTTGGGCTTGTGTGAGATTGGATTGTTCGGTATCATCCAAAGTCGCCTCCCATCTGTGACTCGCTGATCTCGCGATACAGCTCACAGCTCTCCATCAATTCCTCATGTGTTCCATATCCAATCTCCTTGCCTTCTTCCAAAACAAGGATGTGGTCTGCGTGCAAAATCGAGCTGACCCTCTGCGCAATCACGATGGTGGTGATGCCGGCGTAGTTTTCACGCAGCGCCTGGCGCAGCATCGAGTCGGTCTTGTAGTCCAGCGCACTCGACGAGTCGTCCAGAATCAAAATCTCGGAATCGCCCGCCAATGCACGGGAGAGCAGCACACGCTGTTTCTGTCCGCCGCTGAGGTTGGTGCCTCGAGCGGTGACCATGTGGTCCATCTTCTCCGGCAGTCCGTCGATAAATTCCATCGCCTGTGCACACTTTGCCGCCTGCATGATTCGTTCCTCCGGCAGCTTGCGGCCAAAGTCGATGTTCTCATGGATGGTATCGGCAAACAGAACGTCGTTTTGGAATACAACACCAAACTTGGTGTGCAGTTCTTCCGGCGGAATTGTTCCTACCGGACGGCCCTGGATGCGGATGCTGCCCGACTTTTTCTCGTACAGACGCATCAGCAGGTTGATGATGGTCGTCTTGCCCGCACCGGTCGGACCGATGATGCCCAGCGTCTCGCCTTTCTTCAGACGGAAGGAGATGTGGGAAAGGTTGTCGCTCTTTCCTTTATAGGAGAAGCAGACATCCTCAAAGACGATGTGATCGTCCTCCTCGACCGCTTCCTCGTTGGTCAGCTGGAGATCTTCCTCGGTGTTGAGCACCTCATAGATACGCTGTGCCGATGCACTGCCGCGGGAGTACATAACAAACATACGGGTGACCGACAGCATCGCGTTCAGAATAATCGTAAAGTAAGAAAGGAAGGCAATGATGGTACCTGGCTGGGTCATTCCCGCATTGACACGGTAAGCGCCCACTGCGATAACCAATGTCAGACCGACGTTCAACAGCAGGTTCATCATCGGGTTGGTGATACCCATGATGATGGTCGCTCTGGTTTCACGGCGGACAACCTCGTTGTTGACGTCCGCAAAATGCTGTTTTTCTTCCTCCGTTTTGGACAGAGCCTTGATGACACGGATACCCGAAATATTTTCACGCACTGTTCGCACCAGGATATCGACTCCCTGCTGCAGATAGGTGTACATCGGAATACCCTTGCGGGATACCAGCCATACCACCAGCGTGATAAACGGCAGAACCGAGATCATGACCAGTGTCAGCACCGGCTCCATCGTCATGGTGATACAGATGCCGCCGATCAGCAAAATCGGCGCACGGATACCCAGTCGCTGCATCATGCCAATAACCTGGTTGACGTTGTAGGTATCGGTAGTCAGACGGGATTCCAGCGTCGGGATCGAAAAATAGTCGATCTGACGGCAGGATAAGTAGGAAATCTTTTTAAACAGGTCGTGCCGCACCGATCGGGTGGTATCTCTGGCCACCGATGCTGCCACACGGTTTGCCAGAATGTTTCCGACAACCGCTGCCAGCGAGCAGGCGATCATCATAATGCCCCAGAAAAAGATCATCCGGCGGTCCTTGGTAGGAACAACGTTGTCCAGAATATACGAAAGGATCCACGGGATCATCAGTTCCATGATGGTGCCAAAAAACTTGATAAAGACGCCCATCGTCATCCTTGGCACATAGGGTTTCAAGTATTTGAACAACATCCTCACGGCTGCCGTTCCCTCCCTCCAAGCAATTCTCTTGCAGCCTCATTGGCTCTGGCAGTCACCTTTTCCAATGCCTGCACCAACACTTCTCTCTCCTGCTGGCTCAGTTCTTCCAACAGGTATTCGTTCCATTCGCCCATCACCTGACGCACTACCGGCAGCAGCTGCTGCATCTTTTCGGTGGGATAGACTCTCCACACTCTGCGGTCATTGCTGTCCTGTTTGCGGATAATCAACCCTTTTTCTTCCAGCGCTGTCAGCTGACGGGTGACGTTGCTCTTGTTGACACAAATTTCCCTGGAAATCTTTTCCTGGGGTATCCCTGGTTCTCGGCAAATCAACAGAATATACGGATGATGACATTGACCGATCCCATAATCGCGCAGCCGGCTGTTATAAAACACACCTGTGGTCCGCGACAGGCGGTTGATATACTTCATGATACCGTTCATCCTTCTTCTCCTTCCTTCTCATACTTTTCACCAACAGATTCAACTGTTGCGCCCGCAAATGTTGCATGCGCAACTACATTTATATAGTATACCCTTCCCCTTTTAAAAGTCAATTCATGATACAGCCACAAATTTTTTTAAATCTTTGGTCAAAAAGATGATTGAAAAATGCAGAAAAACACACATATAACACATTTTTATTCATGATTACTAGCAAATAGATAAAAATGTTCGTATAGATAAACTAACTCAAGATCAAAATGACGCCATTTTCCAGCATTTTCAGCCTCTGATTTTGAAAAATTAACAAAAAAGAAAAGCGGATTCTTGTATATTTTTTGAGAAATCCCCATTGACAAAGTAATTTATTTAAGGTAACATATTGTTCGTACCATAACATTTTTTGAGAGGAGATGAAAACCAGATGCAGTATGACTGTGGATGGTGGATCAACTTCCTTTCTCACCGACTCAAGAAAAAAATGAACTCCACACTGGCTGATCTCGGCATTACCGGCGTACAGAGCAGAATTCTGCACTACATCTTGGAACGCTATGAGGAACAGCCCGTATTCCAAAAAGATGTGGAAGAGGTCTTTGGTTTGAGTCGCTCCACAATGACCGGAATTCTGCAGCTATTAGAGAAAAACGGCATTATCATCCGAGAAAGTGTTGATTATGATGCAAGGCTAAAGAGTCTTGTGCCCACACAAAAAGCTGTCGATATTGACACCCACGTCAAAGAATATATTCAGCAAATCGAAGAAAATCTGTGTCGAGACATCTCAGCAGGGCAACTGCAGGTTTTTTTGGAGGTTGCCGAAAAAATGTCTAAGAATCTAGAGAAAGTTTCCTGATCCAGGAAATTTTTCTCTCCCTAATTGTTCGTACCATAACAAAATAATTGATTGATCATTTGAAAGAAGGGGATATTTGTATGATAAAACTTTTAGCGAAAAGCATTCGCGAGTATAAAAAACCATCTTTGCTCGCACCTGCTTTTGTTTCAGGTGAGGTAATCATGGAATGTATCATTCCATTCATCACCGCCAACCTCGTCAACCAGATCAAGGCAGGCTGTTCTCTGAATGTCATCCTGCGCTATGGACTGTTGCTGGTGGTCATGGCAGCTCTGTCGCTGACCTTCGGTGCGCTGGCCGGTTCTGCGTGTGCTACCGCCAGCTGTGGTTTTGCCCGCAATCTGCGCAAGGATATGTTCTACAAAATCCAGACCTACTCTTTCCAGAACATTGATAAGTTCTCGGTTTCCAGCCTTGTTACCCGTCTGACCACCGACGTCACCAACGTACAAAACGCTTATATGATGATCGTCCGTACCGCGATTCGATGCCCGCTGATGCTGGTCTTTTCGTTTGCGATGGCGTTTATCATGGGCGGCAGACTGGCATGTATCTTCCTGTTGGTAATTCCAATCCTGGCTATCGGTCTGGCACTGGTCATCCGTAAAACCATCCCGCTGTTCCGCCGCGTATTCAAAAAATACGATGCCCTCAACAGCTCTGTTCAGGAAAATATCAAAGGTATGCGCGTTGTCAAAGCCTTTGTCCGTGAGGACTACGAAAAGAAGAAATTCAGCGTTGCTGCTGAAGATGTCTGCGCCGATTTTACCCGCGCTGAACGTATTCTGGCTTTCAACAACCCTCTGATGCAGTTCTGTATGTATTCGGTCATGGTCTTTGTTATGGCTTTTGGTTCCTACACCGTCATCACCTCCCGCGGTATGGATATCGACGTCGGTCAGATGTCCTCGATGCTGACCTACAGCTTCCAGATCCTCAGCAGCCTGATGATGCTGTCGATGGTTTTTGTTATGATCACCATGGCTGGCGAATCTGCAGAGCGTATCGTCGAAGTTCTGACCGAGGAAAGCTCCCTGCAGAATCCGGAAAATCCTGTCATGACCGTAAAAGACGGCTCCATCGACTTTGAAAATGTCAGCTTCAAATATTCTCAGAAGGCTGAGCGTATGGCACTGTCCAACATCAACCTGCATATCCGCTCGGGTGAAACCATCGGTATCATCGGCGGCACCGGCTCGTCCAAATCGACGCTGATCCAGCTGATCTCCCGTCTGTATGACAGCACCGAAGGTACTGTCCGTGTCGGCGGTGTCGATGTTCGCGACTATGATCTGGAAACACTGCGTGACCAGGTTGCCGTTGTTCTTCAGAAAAACGTTTTGTTCTCCGGCACCATCAAAGATAATCTGCGCTGGGGCAATAAAAATGCTACCGATGAAGAAATGATCGAAGCCTGCAAACTGGCACAGGCGGATGAATTTATCAATCAGTTCCCACAGGGATACGACACCTATATCGAACAGGGTGGTTCCAACGTTTCGGGTGGTCAGAAACAGCGTCTGTGTATCGCCCGCGCCCTGCTTAAAAAGCCAAAGATCCTCATTCTGGACGACTCGACCAGCGCCGTCGATACCCGTACCGATGCACTGATCCGTCAGGCATTCCGTCAGTATATTCCAGAAACCACCAAGATCATCATTGCGCAGCGTACTGCTTCGGTACAGGATGCTGACCGCATTATCGTCATGGACGGCGGTACCATTAACGCCGTAGGAACCCATGAAGAATTGCTTCAAAACAACGCAATTTACCGTGAGGTTTATACTTCTCAGAATAAGGCAGGTGACAACGATGTCCAATAAAAAAGAACGTAAATATTCTCAGCCAAGCGGCGTCATTCCGCGCCTGCTGAAAACCCTGTTTGAATTTTATCCGGTGCTGATGCCGCTTGTTATCATCTGTATTTTGTTCAACGCCGTCGTCAGCTCGCTGCCATCGCTGTTCATGCAAAACGTCCTTTCCGTTGTCGAGGAAAGCTGGCAGAGCGGCGACTGGGCTTCTGCATCGGGACGTATCCTCAGCCTGGTCGGACTGCTGTGCATCTTCTATGGACTCAGCCTGATTGCAGGTATCCTGTACACCCAGCTGATGGCTGTCATCACCCAGGGTTCCCTTGCCAAAATGCGTGAAAAGATGTTCAGCGGCATGCAGGACCTCCCGATCAAATATTTTGATACCCATAACCATGGCGACATCATGAGCTATTATACCAACGATATCGACACCCTGCGTCAGATGATCTCCCAGAGCTTCCCTCAGCTGCTCAGCTCGTTTGTCATCGTTCTGACCGTCTTTGGCATCATGGTTTATTACAGCCTCTGGCTGACATTGGTTATCGTGCTGGGCGTCTGCTTTATGGTCGTTGTTACCCGTAAAATCGGCGGCGGCTCGGCAAAATACTTCATTCGCCAGCAGGAAGCTATCGGACGTACCGAAGGTTTCGTCGAAGAAATGATGAACGGTCAGAAGGTCGTCAAGGTATTCTGCCATGAGCGTGAAGCAGAAAAGGACTTTGACGCCATCAACGACGCTCTGTTTGCCGACTCTGAACAGGCACACCGCTATGCCAATACCCTGATGCCGGTGCTCAACAACATCGGTAACGTGCTGTATGTCGTTGTCGCTCTCATCGGTGGTATCTTCCTTATCAGCGGCATCCCGAACGTCAGCATCTCTGGTATCAGCTTTGGAATCAGCATCTTTGTTCCTTTCCTGAATATGACCAAACAGTTCTCCGGCAACGTCAGCCAGGTTTCCAACCAGCTCAACGCCGTTGTCATGGGTATTGCCGGTGCACAGCGTATCTTCACTCTGATCGACGAAAAACCGGAGACCGATGAAGGCTATGTTACCCTGGTCAACGCCAAAGAAACCGAAGATGGTCAGCTGGTAGAATGCTCGGAGCGCACCGAGATCTGGGCATGGAAACATCCACATCATGACGGTACACTGACCTATACCCGTCTGCAGGGCGATGTCCGCTTCTACGATGTCGATTTCGGCTATGAAAAAGGCAAGACTGTTCTGCACAATGTCACCCTCTATGCAAAACCAGGTCAGAAACTGGCATTTGTAGGCTCTACCGGCGCCGGCAAGACCACCATCACCAACCTGATCAACCGTTTCTATGATATTGCCGACGGTAAAATTCGTTACGACGGCATCAACATCAACAAGATTAAAAAGGCAGACCTGCGTCGAAGCCTCGGCATCGTTCTGCAGGATACCAACCTGTTCACCGGAACAGTCATGGACAATATCCGCTATGGCCGACTGGATGCTACCGATGAAGAATGTATCGCCGCTGCCAAACTGGCTGGCGCCCACGACTTTATCACCCGTCTGCCGCTGGGCTACGATACTCCGCTTTCCGGCAACGGTGCCAGCCTGTCTCAGGGCCAGCGTCAGCTGTTGTCGATTGCCCGTGCTGCTGTTGCAGACCCGCCGGTTATGATTCTCGACGAGGCAACCAGCTCGATCGATACCCGTACCGAGGCGATTGTTCAGCGCGGTATGGACGCACTGATGACCGGACGAACCGTCTTTGTCATCGCTCACCGACTTAGCACCGTCAAAAACTCCAACGCCATCATGGTTCTCGACCATGGACGTATCATTGAACGCGGCACCCACGACGAGCTGCTCGCCCTCAAGGGCACCTACTACCAGCTCTACACCGGTGCGCTGGAACTCGATTAAACCCTCCTCTCTTTATAAACACAAAAGGAGCAGCGGCATAGCCGCTGCTCCTTTTGTGTTGTTATGCGATCGTTGGTGCTGTCTCTGAATTTGGCAGGATAAGGATTTTCTGGAAGTAGTCGGTCAGCACCGTTCCCTCCTCGTTTGGAATCATACCCTCGATTTCCTGTGTAAAGGGGCTTCCTTCCATGTCCAGCGGGATGAAGGTTGTCTGCTCAAAATAATCCTGCTTTTATATTCTATATTTTAAAATATTCCCAATGCGATTATATCCAGAATACTCAGAGAAAAGAAAAAATCCCGGACACGATTGCATCCAGGATTTTTGGTGGGCGAGGGTGGATTCGGACCACCGAAGTCACTGACAACAGATTTACAGTCTGCCCCCTTTGGCCACTCGGGAACTCGCCCATATGAAATTTTCAATTTAGTGGAGCTGGTGGACGGACTCGAACCCCCGACCTGCTGATTACAAATCAGCTGCTCTACCAACTGAGCTACACCAGCATATTGTGTGGGCAGCTCGTTAATTATATCATAACGATCTGCCCGCTGTCAATAGCTTGCACTAAATTTTTTGGTCGAGGCGACAGGACTTGAACCTGCGGCATCTTGGTCCCAAACCAAGCACTCTACCAAACTGAGCTACGCCTCGTCGAGCACAGGCATTATTATATCGCATCAAAATGATTTTGTCAACACCTTTTTTCAAATTTTTTCAATTTTTATTTCTTTTCTTATTTTCGTGACTACTCACCTTCTTTTCTTCCAATATAATAGGAAACAAATCTTGCCGTTTGACCCCTGTCTTTACTTGACTTCCCTTCTAAAATTGTTTATCATTAAACAATATAGAAAACCCTTTGAAAAACTAGTTTTAAGGTTCTTTTGAGAGCTTGTTTTTACTTTATCCGCGAGGAGGAACACAAGATGAACAACACCGAAAAAACAATGGAAAAAATTGTTGCTCTCTGCAAAGGCAGAGGCTTTGTGTATGCCGGCTCGGAAATCTACGGCGGTCTTTCCAACACATGGGACTACGGTCCGTTGGGCGTAGAGCTCAAAAACAACGTCAAACGCGCCTGGTGGAAACGCTTTGTTCAGCAGAATCCATATAACGTCGGTCTGGACAGCGCTATCCTGATGAACCCAGAGGTCTGGGTTGCTACCGGCCATGTCGGCGGCTTCTCCGATCCGCTGATGGACTGCAAAGACTGCAAAACCCGTCATCGTGCCGACAAACTGATCGAGGATTTCACCGGCAAATCCGCTGACGGCTGGTCCAATGAACAGATGATGAATTTCATCAAGGAAAACGGCATCAAATGTCCAAACTGCGGCAGCACCAACTTTACCGACATTCGCCAGTTCAACCTGATGTTCAAGACCTTCCAGGGTGTCACCGAGGACGCCAAGAGCCAGATTTATCTGCGTCCTGAAACCGCACAGGGTATCTTTGTCAACTTTGCAAACGTCCAGCGCACCACCCGCAAAAAGCTGCCGTTCGGTATCTGCCAGATCGGTAAGTCTTTCCGTAACGAGATCACCCCAGGTAACTTCACCTTCCGTACCAGAGAGTTTGAGCAGATGGAGCTGGAGTTCTTCTGCAAACCGGACACCGACCTCGAGTGGTTCCAGTACTGGAAAGATTTCTGCCACAAATGGCTGCTGGATCTGGGCATGACCGACGAACATCTGCGTCTGCGTGACCACGAGAAAGAGGAGCTTTCCTTCTATTCCAAAGCAACCACCGACTTTGAATTCCTGTTCCCATTCGGTTGGGGCGAGCTGTGGGGCATCGCAGACCGCACCAATTACGACCTGTCCCGTCACAGTGAACATTCCGGCAAACCGATCGAATACTTTGACCAGGAGACCAATGAGCACTACATCCCATACGTCATCGAGCCTTCGCTGGGCGCTGACCGTGTGGTTCTGGCCTTCCTGTGCGATGCATACGACGAGGAAGTTATCGACGCAGAAAAGAACGACACCCGTGTTGTTCTGCACCTGCATCCGGCACTGGCTCCGTTCAAAGCCTGCGTCCTCCCGCTGTCCAAGAAACTGTCCGAGGAAGCAACCGCTCTGTACAACGAGCTGTCCGAGCACTTCATGGTAGACTACGATGAAGCTGGTTCGATCGGCAAACGTTACCGCCGTCAGGACGAGATCGGTACTCCATTCTGCATCACCTACGACTTCGAGTCCAAGGAAGATGGCTGCGTCACCGTTCGTGACCGCGACACCATGGAGCAGGAAAGAATCCCGATGAAGGATCTGACCCACTACATCATCAAAAAGCTCAAATTCTAGCAGGCTGAGCCTGCACTCTGTTCGCGTTGTCGGTCGAGTGCAACTTAAATAACCAAACAAAAAGCTGTGATTTTAAAATCACAGCTTTTTTATGAAATCAATAGGATTCCTACATCCCAATAATACTTTTATAAAAATACATTTTCTACTTGATAGATATTAGAAAGGCTGATACTATAATATTAACAAATTAAAGCTGTCATTACTCTATGGGATGCTTCGCGAAAAAAACATCTAATGTTATGAAGATAAACCACTTTTTAAAAACGAGGAGGAATTATATGCTAAAAAAACTGATTGGAACCTGCCGCCTTGCAAAAAAATGGGTCTATTCCATGATTGCGATTGCCGTAATTCTGATGATTGCAGCGCCTGTCATTCTTGGAATGAAAAAAGACAAGCCTGTGGAGGTAGTGACAGAAAGTGCCTTAAAACAGATTATCAATATCAGCGACTTGTCTACATTTCAGGTGACATATCGAGGAGTTGCAGAGGTGATGAACGAAAAAAATCCAGAAAAAGTCAGCTATTACATCCTGTATCACGCAAAAGCATACGCAGGGATCGACTTTTCGCAAATCAAAGTTCAAAAGGATGATGAAAATAAAAAAATCCTCCTGACCTTACCAGAGGTAACGATTTCAGATCCCGAAGTAGATATCACTTCTCTGGAATATATGTTTTTGGACCAAAAAGCAGATAATGTTGGAATCACCGAAAGAGCATACAAAGCCTGCGAAGAAGATGTAGTCGAAGAAAGCAAGACGCAGGAAAACATCTACGAATTGGCAAGAGATAACGCACAGAATGTTTTAAAAGCCCTGACCAATCCGATTATCCAACAGGCTCTCCCAGAATATACCTTAGTGATCGAATGAGGTGAAAATATTGATGAAAAAAATAATCGTTTTTGTGCTGGCACTGATGATTCTTTTGATAGGCAGCGCATGTTCCAAGCAGGAGGAACCACAGCTAAGTATCAGCGAAGCGCAGATAAAGGATATATGTGAACTGGCGGTACTGGAATGTTATTATCATAATGTCGCCAAGTTTGATGATAAAGACCCGGAAAAGTTTTTGTTCTGGACAAAGAACAAACGCTTCTGGATCGAATATGACGGCATTGTAAAGATGGGCATCGATGCTTCTCTGGTCGACGTAGAACCTGCTGGGACCGAAATCACCATCACCATTCCGCCAGCATTTGCCCGCGATCCACAGGTCGATTCCAGCTCCCTGACAAAGGATTCCTATATCGTAGACAAAAATTCCACCGAGATTACCGCGGAGGATGAACAGGAGGCTTTTAAGCAGGCACAGGCGGAGCTAAAAGAAATGGCAGAAACAGATCAGGTCATGCTCAATATTGCTCAGCAGCGCGCCAAAAAATTATTGGAGGACTATGTCGCCAATATCGGAAAGCTGACCGACACCCAATACACAATCAAATGGGTTGAGGTAGATGCACAGGGAAATCCAATATAACCACACCAACAATAGCCGCAGTCGATCGACTGCGGCTATTGTCAATTACTCTGACTTGATGACTACACTCACCTGAATCGGTGCAGAAACGCCTCCAAATTCATCCAGCGCTGTCAGCTCAAAGCTGTCGCTGCCTTTGGCGCCTTCCTTCGGTGTGTAAACACAGCGTCCATCCTCAAAGCTGACCGTTCCCTGCAGCGGCTTTCTGCTGAGCGTGTAGACCACCTCTCCTCGCAGATTCTGCAGCGCTGCCGCCACCGAGGTCTGCGGCTGGGTCACACAGAACACATCCTGTACAATCGGGCGCTGGGCATTCTGCTGCTCCTCCACCTGAAAGGTCACACACAGCCGTGTGCGCTGACCCTGCATCACATCGCTGCTGTACAATGGGATAAAGCTAAACCACCCTGTTCCCGTGTCCTCATCGCCCTGTACATAACACAGCCGGTCCAGCTCGCTGCGCAGCAGGGTATCGTATACCTGAACCTCCACTCCGTCCAGCATCAGCTTGCCGCGTCCCTGGCTCGGCAGCGAGGTGATGGTGATCGCCGCAATCTCTCCGGTTTCCAGTCCCAGCCGCATCTCAAAGTAGGCGGCGGACAGCGGCACATTTTCTCCCGCAGGCAGCAAAATCGGATACACTGCGCTTTCCATCCGCTCCTGTTGGGTAACCTCAGCGGCAGATACCGGTAAAATCATCGACATCATCAACACAGCCGTCAGTATGACGGCTCGAATTCTCTTTTTCATCGCTTCCATCCTTTCATCCTGAAATGACTTCTCTGGATTTGCAAAAATAGTATTCCTGATTTTTTCTCGATTACCAGCGCCAGATTCTGGACGCAAAATCCGGTGAAAGCTCTCAACAAAATTCCCATTTCAAATCCTGCTGTATCGACCATTCTTTGGCATTTTTCCAGAGTTTTTATCCGTGCATCGAATTTTGGACAGCGGTTATTTACAAATGATGATTTCTATTCTATAATGTACAGTAAATTATTTGTTTGTAATCAATCCGATTGAAAGGACGGTGTCTTCATGTCACATCAAAACGTGCTCATCCTGGACTTCGGCGGCCAGTACAATCAGCTGATTGCCCGTCGTGTTCGTGATCTGGGCGTTTACTGCGAAATCATCCCTTACAAAAAAGCCACTGTTGAAAAAATCCGTGAATATTCCCCGATTGGTCTGATCTTCACCGGCGGTCCAAACAGCGTTTATGCTGAAAATGCACCGCAGATTGATCCAGCCATCCTGTCGATGGGTGTTCCTGTGCTGGGTCTGTGCTACGGCTGCCAGCTGATCGCTCACACTCTGGGCGGCAAGGTAGAAACCGCTCCATCCAGAGAATTTGGTAAAACTGCAACCCAGTTTGATACCACTTCCCCACTGTTTGCGGATCTTCCGGCAGAAGCAACCACCTGGATGAGCCACGTTGACTATGTCGGCAAGCTTCCGGAAGGCTTCGAGAGCATTGCACACACCGATCACTGCCCCGTTGCTGCGATGCAGAATCTGGACAAAAAGGTCTTTGGCTTCCAGTATCATCCAGAGGTAGAGCACACCCAGAACGGCAGCAAGATGCTGCGCAACTTCCTTTATAATGTGTGCGGCGCAGTCGGCGACTGGAGCATGAAGGACTACTGCAACACCGCCATCAATCAGGTTCGTGAAAAGGTCGGCGACGGCAAGGTTCTGCTGGCACTGTCCGGCGGCGTTGACAGCTCGGTTGTTGCAAAACTGCTCTCCAAGGCAATCGGCAACCAGCTGACCTGCATCTTTGTCGACCATGGTCTGATGCGCAAAAACGAAGGCGATGAAATCGAAGCTGTATTCGGCAACGGCGACATCAACTTTGTCCGCGTCAACGCAGAGGAGCGTTTCCTGGGCAAACTGGCTGGTGTCAGCGAGCCGGAGAAGAAACGTAAGATCATCGGCGAAGAGTTTATCCGTGTCTTTGAAGAAGAAGCTAAAAAGATCGGCAAGGTCGACTTCCTCGCACAGGGCACCATCTATGCAGACGTTGTAGAATCCGGTTCTGGCGACGCTGCTGTTATCAAGTCCCATCACAACGTAGGCGGTCTGCCGGACTATGTTGACTTCAAGGAGATCATCGAGCCGCTGCGCCTGCTGTTCAAGGACGAAGTTCGCGCACTGGGCAGAGAGCTGGGTCTGCCGGATTATCTGGTCAACCGTCAGCCATTCCCAGGTCCTGGACTTGCTATCCGCGTAATCGGCGAAGTTACCAAGGAAAAACTGGACGTCCTGCGTGAAGCAGATTTTATCTTCCGCGATGAGATTGCAAAAGCGGGTCTGGACAAATCCATCCACCAGTACTTCGCTGTTCTGACCAACATGCGTTCGGTCGGCGTCATGGGCGACTTCAGAACCTATGATTATACCCTGGCACTGCGTGGTGTCACCACCTCCGACTTCATGACCGCTGACTGGGCAAGAATCCCTTACGAGGTTCTGGACAAGGTTTCGGTTCGTATCGTCAACGAGGTTGACCACATCAACCGCATCTGCTACGACATCACCTCCAAACCACCGGCAACCATTGAGTGGGAATAATTTGATTCTTTTATAATATCAAGTAAAAAGAGCTAACTGACATTAATCTGTCAGTTAGCTCTTTTTTATACAGATTCTGTTTCAAATGATTTTAAGGTTTTCCCTTCTTTTGTTTTCCATTGCTGTGGACCACTGATACTGTAGCCTGCAGCAAATGCAGCAGCCGCCGTAGAGCTGGAAAACAATTTATCATTTTGAAGCACTCCGCCTTTAATTTCTCCCGATGCACGACTTTGAGCCAGCTTTTTCCTGATTCCATTTTGTAAAGAGTTCGCCGCCACTTCATGAATACAGGAACCCTTTAAAAGTACAAAACCATCGGTTGTTCTCATTCCATACGCTTTTCCAGACCCTGCAGAAATTGAAAATATGGGATTTTCTCCTTGGTTATTGGGTTGTTCCTCCGAATACGATTCAAACGCTTTATGTCCCAGCGCATTAATCAATATTTTTGCGTTATAAATGAATTCTTCGAGTTCGGCCTGCTCTGCTTCAGAAACAGAAGATTTTGTAGGGGTATTACTATTATCGACGGAGTATCTGTCACACTCTTTTGCAAGAGTATAGAATCGATTCTCTAAATATTTTATGTGAGCTTTGTTAAGATTCGAATCTTTGCTAATAAATACAATCGCTTCGTTCCAATTATCTTTTTTCTCAAGATGTTGCTTGAGGCGTTTGATAATATCTTCTGCCTCACCAATG
>NZ_CALXIN010000015.1 GCF_944388365.1 uncultured Negativibacillus sp.
TCGATCCGCGAAATTATCGACTCTCCCGAATTTGAGCAGGCCAAAAGTCCTCTTTCGGTCGCTCTCGGACGGGACATCGCCGGAAAAATCACCGTCGCCGATCTGGCGAAAATGCCCCATACCCTGATTGCCGGCTCCACCGGCTCCGGTAAATCGGTGTGCATCAATTCCCTGATTGTCAGCATCCTCTATCACTCCACTCCACAGGAAGTTCGCCTGGTGCTGATCGACCCTAAGATGGTCGAGCTGGGCATTTACAACGGCATCCCTCATCTGCTTATTCCCGTTGTCACCGACCCTAAAAAGGCCGCCGGTGCGCTCTCCTGGGCGGTCAATGAGATGCTCAACCGCTACCAGCTGTTCAAAGATTACAGCGTCCGCGACATGGCAGGTTTTAACCGCGCTGCCGAGAAAAACGGACTCAAACCCATGCCGCAGATTGTCATCATCATCGACGAGCTGGCCGATCTGATGATGGCTGCTCCTGGCGAGGTTGAGGACTCCATCTGCCGTCTGGCACAGATGGCGCGTGCTGCCGGAATGCATCTGGTCATCGCGACCCAGCGTCCGTCGGTCGATGTCATCACCGGCGTCATCAAAGCCAACATTCCTTCGCGTATCGCCTTTGCGGTTTCCTCCCAGATTGACTCCCGTACCATTTTGGACAGCAGCGGCGCCGAAAAGCTGCTTGGACGCGGCGACATGCTCTTCTCACCTATCGGCTCCTCTAAACCAACCCGTGTACAGGGCTGCTTTGTTACCGATGGAGAGGTCGAGCGGATCGTGGAATTTATCAAGCAATCCACCCAGCCGCTTACCTATGACGAGCGCATCCTCCAAGAGATTGACCGTCACGCCGTTTCAGACAACAAGAAAAAAGGGTCCAAGGATGACGGAGGCGGATTCGAGGATGAGGACGAGATGCTCCCCAGCGCCATCGAAATTGTGGTGGAAACTGGACAGGCTTCCACCTCCATGCTGCAGCGACGGCTCAAGCTGGGCTATGCACGCGCTGCCCGTCTGATGGACGCCATGGAAGAAAAAGGAATCATCGGTCCGTTCGAAGGAAGTAAACCCAGACAGGTTCTGATTTCCAAAGAACGCTGGATCGAAATGAAGATGATCTCCGCAGCCAAAGCAGAAGATAACCGAAGAAACTACTAAAACAAAAAGAGGTTCCAAACAGAAATGTCTGTTTGGAACCTCTTTTTGTTGTTCTCTATAAGAGTTACTTTACCTTTGGAATTGCCAGATAAATATAGGTTTTTCCGCTCACATTCAGCATCGTTTTTTTTCCATCCGGAGGAGTCGTCGATATGTAGCTGACCATAAAGCCTTCCTCTGTAAAAAGTACTCCGTCGGTGCATCCCAGCGGTGTCAGTATCGCCGAATAAATGTTGCTGGTATTTCCGCTTGCATGAATCAGCTCTTCACCCTTTGTAAAGATCATCAGGAACTCCGCTTCAAAATCCAGTGGAATTATCTGTGTCGACTGACCGTCGCCGGTATAGGTACCCATCACAAAGTTGCTTTTTCCCAACAGTTTGCGTTCCTCTTCCGTGATGTGCAGATTTGACTCAACATGCTCCTGAAACTTGCTGTCCAACTGTTCATTGTCAAAATTAAAATCATCCATCTTCGGCTTGTCGCTTCCTACAAACTTATTCAAGCCCAGATAGGTTGTCTTATATGTGCTCGACATCGTTTATCCCTCCTTCTGCCATTCTTCCATTCCCATCATTTCCAGCTGAGAAAAGGTTTTATCCATCGCATCCAGCTGTGCAAAACTGTAATCCAGCGAGTCAAACTCTTCAAAGCTGATTCCACCGGTCACAAACTCTGCCATCAGATGTGCTGGTATCAGTGCATTGAAGGCTTCTTTTGCCTGATCCAGCGTCATCGAGCTGTTGGCAATTTCGGTTGCCGTCACAACAATGGTTCCACTTCCTGGAGCATCCTCCACCGATGCCTTGATTCCCACGGCTGCCAGCGAGCGTTCCAGTCCGTCTCTGTTAAAGTCACTGGGCCCGATGCTCATCTTGCTTTGTACGATTGCCCTTCTCTTGTCCAGTTCCATTTCCTTGTGTACCGGAATTGCCAGCATCCGTTCAAATTTTGTCAGCTGTTCCTCGCTGCATCGCGCCGCCAGAACCTCTTTTTTCAGTGCCTGAATCTGCTCCATCATCGGTTCCAGCACCTTCAGATAGCTTTCCAGCTCACAGGCAACCAGAGAACGACCTTCTTTTGGAAAACGATAGAGGTGCAGAGAACCCATCTGTGCATACATCTGTTTTCTGCAATCCATTTCTTTTCCTCCCTTTACTGATGATCCATCTGGCTGATGGTGCACTGAGAAAGGGTGAAGATCTCCTTTTCCAGAGGATAGGTATCCTCAGAAGGAGAAACCACCTTGCAGTTTGCCACACCTTCACAGGACAACAGCTCCCGCACAATCAGCGCTTGATAAACCGGCTGACCGATCTTCTGCTGTTCCATTAACTTCTCCACTGCCTGCTGACAGTTCTGACTGACGTCCTCATAGCTGTATCCGTCCTCCACTGCAATCTGTGCGGAAATCTCAATCTGCCGCTGAGTTGCTTTTTCCACCGACAGATCCACATTGATCTCCTTCACCTCACCGATTTCCTGCTTCATCTGGGCAATCAAATCGTCATCCACACCGGCGCCGGATACCACAATTCCCACCGTGCCCACACCATTGACCCTCGGTAGGACCTTTGCGCTGGATACACCCGAATAGCTCATCGCTTTGTTGTAATAAAACGCTGTGTTGGTTCCGTTGGTGACCGCCTGATAACTGTCCAGCAGACGCTGACGCAGCACTTCGTCGCTTTCCGCATCCTCTCCGGACGAAATCGGCGATGGATTGGTCACCGAAACAATGCCCTGCACCGGCGTAATCATCACATTGAGCACCTGTGCCGCAATGTTGCCGCCTGCTCCCGCACTCTGGCACTCCACCGGTGCAGTAACCTGCGTCTCTCCCTGATGCAGAATCACCGCCTTGGTGGTTACATATCGCGGCAGCACCTCTGTGCTTCCTTCCACCGAAGCACAGGTCAATGCGATTTCCGCAGGAATCTCCATATCCTCACTGGCGGCAGTCGTTCTGGAAAAGACAACCTCTCCCTTTGCCTTGACCGCCTGTTTGCGCACAATTCCTCGCTGGGCTGCGTGCAGCTCCAGATTTTCTCCCGTTGCTGTCTGTGGAAACGCCTGTATCTGCGCCTGTTTTAGCTCCTGATGTAATCCTGCCAGCTGCTGAGCCAATACCCGAAACCGGATGCCAACATCCGACGCATCCTGCACAGGGATACCGGTCAGCTGAGTATAATACTCCTGCATCTGCTCCAGAAAATAATTAAAATCCTGCTCCACACACTTCCTCCTCTCCTAATAATTGAATCGCCAGCTGAACTCAAAGAGTTCCGGCGGCTGTACACCGGTGTACTCCAAGGAAAAAACAAAAGACAGTACCCCGTACTCCTCCTGTTTGCAGCTGGCAGATACTACGCGGATATCTGGCATATCCATCAAAGCCTCCCTGGCATATTCCAGCGCCAGTTCCTGCTGTTGTTCCTCAGCCATATTTCCCAGCGTGTGTAGGCGACTTCCCAGCTCTTCATCCAGTGTAAAACTGCCCTTTGGCACCGATAAACGAATCATTGCCTGCTGAATTGCTTCTGCTCCGCCTTCAATCTTCTGCGGAAATCCCCTTGCATTGCGCAGGTGATCTCCGCGGTATAACAGCATATCCAATTCTACTCCTCCTGCTTCCATTCTTTGCCGTTGAGCAAAATTTTGCCGTCGTTGCATAAGCGAATACTCGCTCCGCCCGCAGAACATAGGAGGATTTCTCCTGGCTGTAAATCCTCCTGAATGTTTTCGTTCTGAATTGCACCCAGACACACCTCTCCAACGGGCGACGATAAAATCAGCACCTCTGTTCCCTGCGGAGGCTTTGCATAAACTCCAAACGGAGAACAGTCCGGCAGCGAACGGTATTCGCATGCACCCACCACAAATTTTTCTCCGCTTTTTGCACACACAGTTTTTGCCGGTGCATCACCGCTGTACTCAAAGGAGTTTCCTCCCTGTGCCCAAGAACGTTTTGCCAGCCACATCTTTCCATCTCCTATTCCACAATCAATCTGGTGTACTCTCCACGCTGAGAAAATCCGATCTCCTTGGAAAGAATATTTCCGCGGAAAGATAATTCCGGTAAACTTACCGTCACTTCTTCTCCCAGTTTCCAGTCCAAAATCTCTGCAATTTCGATTTCCCATCGTGCTCTTCCCTGCATCGACTCCTCCATCTTCAGTCGTGCATCCACCGTCGGCTGTGCCCATTGAGAGGATGGAATCAGGCATCTGCTCCTCTGAATCTCCAGACCCTGCGCCTGTTCGTTGATGACTTTGGTGCTGTATCTCCCCAGCTCATCACGAATCAGCACCTGAGAGATCACTTCGCTGCGCCGGAAGGTTTTTGCAATGCTGCTGACCGGAAATTTATTTCCTATGATGTGACTTCCCTTTCCGCCCAGCAGAAAAGACACCTTCATTCCATCCACATAGGGACGCAGTTTTACTGCCCGCTGGCAAAACTGAGAGAATGCCTCCCACTCGCTCACACCCTTTGCCACACGGTAGTTGTTCAGGCTCCCTGTGAAGGCCAGTTCGTTCTGAAAGCCATATGGTGCCAGATGCCTGGTAAACATCTCCTGCACCGATACGCGGGTGTATTCCTGTGGAATCGCCTCATTGTCCAGAAGCACCGCTGCATCGGAGCGTCCCCAAATTGTCAGCCTGCACCCGCTTTGGTCCAGGCTGACGATCTGACGGTCACAGATTCCATGAAACAGTCGCTTGTCCGACTGTATGCTGATCTGCTTGATCTCCTTTTCGCTCCACTCCTGCGGCGATGACAGCAGAAAAACCGCCTTCATGCTGTCCGCCGGTGTATCCACCGACGAAATACAGGAAAACTCCACCGGATTGCTCAGCCGCTTTTCCTCTCCGTTTAACGGTTTGAGCAAAAAGGATAACTCCATCATCGGACACCTCTTTCTTCGGTAAATCGGAAAGAATAGCTGATCGTCTTGTCTCCGCCTTGCCCAACCATTTCCAAACTGTCAAATACGGCCTGCATCGGTTCCAGACCTGCACCGCTCAAAATACCGCTTCCGCCCTGCTGCATCAGCTTGCGCAGAGCAATAAACTGCTCCAGTGCGTCCTCTCCAAACAGCTCGCCTTCTCCTTCGACGATGGTCAGCCCGCTTCCCAGCTCCTGTAAGCTCTCGCCGATGCCATAGCAGGATACTGCCGACGTTTTCCTGCTGTGCCGCACCACCAGCCTGCGAGGATTGTTCCGAAAGGTATACTCCTTAAAGCGTAGATTGGTCATATAACCACTCCTCCATTCCTCTGCCGTACCGCTGGGAAAGCCGCTCCATCTCATCCGAAACCTGCTGTATGCTCAAACCCTGCGGCACTGCACGCTCCACCTCAATTACCTGCTGCTCCTCAAAACTGGTTCGTGCAGGAATCGGATCGGCTTTCTCCCACGAGACCGAACCTGTTTTCTCGGGTTCTTCTGGCTTTTCCCATGCGGTTGTTTGTGCCGACTTGCTTTGCTCAGGAATCGGCTGGACCTCGCCTTTGGATTCCGCTTCAGACGGCAGCTTCACCGGCTGCACCAGCGTGGAGAAAAAACTGCTTTTTTCAAACACTTCCATGTTTTCCTTTATTTTTTCGTCCATTCTTCGCCCTCCTCTTCAAAGAGCCGCTGGTACGCTCCAGCCAGAGCCGCAATCTGCCGCAGACTCAAACTTTGCAGCACTTCCTCTACATCAGCGTATTTTCTGCTGCCGCCTTCCTGCATCGAAAAGCAGACCAGCGCCGCATTGTGTGCAACCGCCCATAAACCCTGGCTTTCTTCTCCGATCACTGCACAGAGATAGGCATATCCTCTCTGTGCTTCCTGCGCTAATCTCAGCTCGTCCCTTGCTGACAGCTGTCTCAGCTTTTCTTCCACCGGCTCCCTCCTAAACCTTCATCCTTCTGCTTGCCACCAGGCTGACCTTCTCCAGAATGACATCTCCTACGGATGCGGTCTGGGTAATGTCCGCCCATTCACAGCCCGAATAGATAATCTTGCAGTCAGGACGGACCACCACCAGATTGAATCCGCTCAGATCATAAAAATCCACACCTTCTGTCTGGTATAAGCACACTCTGGACAGTTCAATCCAGTGTTTTACTCTGCCTCCCACCGTTCCAACCGGCTCGCTGCTGCCAAACGCTTCGATGTACTTGCTCTCTCTGGAGGACTGCACCCGATAGCTCTGGGCTGCCGCGACCCGCTTGCCGTTGATTTCAATATAAATGTCCGCGCTGGTCGGAATCGAAACCAATGCCATTGTTTTCCCTCCTTACACCGAAATGTGCGCTGTCAGATAGATCTGGCTGAACACTGCCATCAGTCCAAATTCCAGCTCTACCACACACACCGAAGGGTCGTCCTCCTCACGGTAGACCACCGGTGGCTGAAAATCTCTAATCAGACCTTCCTGCTTTTTCTCATCCAGAATGACCGCTACCTGTGAAGCGATGCTGTCCTCGGAATACGCTGTCTGACTGCCTTTCACCATCGCCGTCAGACGCTGACGCACCGACTGAATAATGTCGTCGATCATCAGTACCACGTTCACCGGTGCAAAGGTTCTGTCCTCCTCACCACCGGTGGTGGTTCGGGTTGTCACACAGCGGATGCACTCCACTGCCTGACTTTCGTTCTCCTCCAGCACAGTAACTCCCGCACCCAGCAGTGTTTCCACTTCGTCCTCTTCCAACGTCTCCACACTGTCCAGCACACCTAACTCCTGGCTGTGCATGCTTTGCATCGGCTGACATACCGCCAGCATTCCTGCTACTGCCGCTGCACTCAGCAGCACCGAAGCTGTTTCACCGGCAAGGCTGCTCGTCGCCTGCTGTGCGCACAGTACAAATCGCTCGCTGTTGAGCGCCTGCGCCACCTGCTCCGCATTTGCCTTTTCCACTGCACCGACTGCCAGACGTTCACGCTCGTTCTGAGATGCCTGCTGTACCTGGTCACGCAGCACTTCCAGTACGCTCTGCTCGCTGCTGGCACACAGCATCACGCCGGTCTGCTTTACTTCACACAGCTTCTGAATCGCTGCACTGTACAGTTCTGACGCAGGCTCGGTGCCATCAATGGTCACCGGAACCACGTACAATCCCTCTACTCCGCTTTGCAGCAGTATTCTGCACACTGTGCAGAACATTTCGCCGCTGCCCTGTGCTTCGAAATATTCCTCCAGCTGTTCGATGGAACGCAGCTGGACCACACCGCCGGCGGGCAGGTTTTTGCCTTCCTTTACCTTGGCTCCGCCACAGAAAAAGGCATATCTGCCAGTGTAGCTTTTCTGCCGGCTGACCACATCGTACTGGGAATAGACTCCCGGACGATAAATTTTCTTCATCAAACTTCTCCTTTCCTGACGATATGGAAGCTCTGCGGATAAAATAATCCGCTGTCTCCTTCTCCTGTGCCGCTGAGAATAAACTCACAGCACAGTTTGACCGGCAGTACAATACCGCTCCATTCCTTGTTCCATACCGCCTGACCACATTCAATCTGCTTGAATGACAGCTGCTCGGAAAATAACAGCCGCTGTGCACATCCTTCCCATAATTCCCAGCAGGCTGTGGCATTGGTGCAGCAAAAAGAGATCTTCACCCACACTTCCGCCTTCTTGCCCAACGATACATTTTCTCCCATGCAATAATCGTTGAGTCCTACCGGTGCCATCGACACCTTCTCAATCCCGATCGCCGCCAACTTTTTTCGCTGAGGATTCGGCCTTGCTTTCTCTGGAAAGGCCCGAATCACCTCCAATGAAGTATCGCTTGCTCTGAGCTCCTGCTCCACCACGCTCAGAATCTCTGAAAACTCACCCATTGATTTCCTCCTGTGCCTTTGCAGCAATTCCCCAAAGGTATGCCGGCTCATTCTTAAAATAGACAAGCTCTGTCCGTTCCAACACAAAGGACTCCTCTCCGGCGTAGAATACCCCTTCCGAAATCTCCTTCGCATCCTGATAAGGTGCCAGCAGCAGCCATTTCCCCTGATGAAAAATTCCTGATTCTACTGGCAGCAGCTTGTCGCTCTGCTCTCTCAGCGGGTTGAGGTACGCCAAAAAGCGTACCTCCCCTTGCTGGGATGGAAAACGAACCTCCCTGCCGCACTGACGGATCAGTCTGCGAATCACATCCTGGCAGGACATATCTCTACTCCTTTCAGACAGATTCCCTGGGAGTCCAGCAGATCTCCCACCATCTCCAAAAGCTCCTTGCGTGCCTGCGCACCGTCACTCTGGGAAAAGGAAATATCGCCCACCTTCACACTGGCACATACCGTCCCCTGAATGCTCTGATACCGGTGATTTGCCAGCGCTGCACATGCCAGCGCCAACCGCGACTGATGTTCCTCCACACGGACACTCGCCCGCAGACGGCCCTTTAGCTCCTCCCAGCAGCCCAGCACCAGAGGACGCCACTGTTCCGCCTCCTCCTCGCTCAAACCGCTGATCAGACAAAAGTCCTGCATCAATACCTGTTCATCCATCCTGTTTCCTCCTGTTACTTGGTCAGAATCTTGACCGCATCCGGGAAGATTTTGGAAAAACCGGCGATGGAAGTCACTGCTGCACGCTCCAGCTGACAGTCGATCAGCTTGTCATACTCCACGTTGATGCCGCCTGCACTTACCATTTCCAGCGCATAACGCTTGTCCAGACCGATGATGGTGCCCTCCGATACCGCCGAAGATACAAACAGCTTGGCTCCCAGTGGAGTGGACAGACAGCCGGTCGCCTGGAAATTAAGACCAGTTTCCGGATTCTGCAGTTCCGGAACCTGAAGCAGCTTGAGCATCATGTCCGGAGATGCCAGCATCACGTTCATCTGATACTCGCCAAAACTGCCCCACAGTTTGAGCAGATCCTGATAGGTCAGCTCCTCTGCCGAGGTCAGCTTCACCTCTTCGGCTGCGTTGTTGTTGCCGTCGCCGTTGATCAGTACGTTGACTGCATCCTGCAGCTGTGCCTTGCCGATGCACGCGCCAATCTGCTTGAGCGCCACGGTAAACAGATCCAGACGCTGGAACTTGATCGACTCGTAAGATGCCACCAGCATGCGGCCGCGTTTTCTCAGCTTAATCAGGCTGTCCTTGAGGTGAATCGAGGTTTCCGGAATAAAACCGCCCTCCTCAATGACCGCCGGTGCCTGCTCCTCCCAGTTCGGATCGGAAACAATCGCACGGTAGTCCATACCCTCAATCTGGGTCTGTGCCGCACAAATTTCCTCCAGAATGTGATTGTCGTCCACACCCTGTTTGACTGCACGGGAAACATACTCTGGGAAGAGCGCCGCACTGTCCGAGGTTGCAAAAAACTTCTGTAAGCGGTCGCTGTCGTGTCCCGATACCTTGATGTCAAAACGTTTGAGCTGACGCTGAAACGCATCGTAACCGGCAAGCTCGGTGCCGCGATACTGCTCAGACGGGTCCATTTTTTCCAGATGCTTGGAAAAACCCTCTCCGCTCTTGTAAAAATCTTTGGTGATCGAAATGTTCTGATAGTTGTATTTCATCGCTTGTTCTCCCTTTCTCGTCCTTTTTTATGATTAAAACAGTACACCGATGTTCTGGCCTTCGCTGTCGACCTCGGTCACCAGTACCTCTCTGCCGCCGTCGCCTTTGACTGCATCCGCATTGCTGTCCGCCAGCAGAGATGCAAAACCCACTGTCGGCAGCTCACCGGAACAGTGCAGCACTGCAAAACCACCGGTCTGAATCAGCGCGTACTCACCGCGCATCGAATGTACAATTCCCATAAACTTGCCAGATACCGCCTTTTTGACGGTGTTGTTTGCGCTCATCGCCACCAGATCGCCCGGTGCCATCTCTCCTTCGGTCAGCATGGTAATGTATCGGCTGTTGTAACCCTGTAAACAAATATCCTTCATCCAAACATCCTCCTAAATGATAAAACTTCTGTCTGAAACCGGTTCTTCGGTCTCTTTTTTGTGCAGCTGCGGCTGCTGAAGCGAAACTGGCTCCTCCCTGCGCAGCATTTTTTTGAGCGCCTTCATCTGACCCACCGTCAGCTGATCCAGCAGCTCATACAGCTCCCTGCTCTCCCTGTGATCACCGCTCTTTCCTGTAAACAGCTCCTGTGTCACCTCCCTTCGCACACTTCTTCTTACCTGTTCACAGTCCTCCAGTAAGTTTTTGACCGTGTGCTGAAGCTGATAAACCTCCTGCGCATCCAGCCACAGACCGCGGCGGCCACTGGAAGCCTTCCATAACTTCTGCACTGCCATTTCAGAGCCGGATGCACCTTTGATCACACCTGCCTGACGCTGTGCCGGCACCGCTACAAACGACCATTCGTATGCATCCAGCGCACCGTGCAGGATGGTATAACACAGCTTCCCGTCGTACACCTCCCCTGGAATATGCTCACAGTGAAAACTGTCTCTCTCCCTCTGACAGATCGAGCACAGCCGCTGTGCTACGCTGCATCCGACGCTCACCTCTTTTTTGATTCCGGCTTCAATTTCCAGAATCAAATCTCTGTTGCCCTCGGTGCGCGCCATGTACGCCTTTGCCACCAGTGCATAATACGGTTCTCCCAGGGAGTTGAGTTTGCCTGGGAAATTCTCCACACTCGTCTCGTAGATTCTTGCCTGCTGGTTTCTCACCGATGGCTCATGGTCGAAGATGCCCGTCTTGCCCAAAAAGAGACCGGCAAGCTCCTCCAGCGTCTGTACATCAAACTGTTCCATCTGACGGTCGATGTCGTTGTCACACAACACCACGCGGAAGCAGTACAGCTCGTCTTCGCTAAACTCTCTCCGCGTCATCGAGTTGATCTTCTCCAGATCCTCCTCCCCGATGTGCAGTCCCTTGCAGATCAGACTTCCTTCTTTTTTACAGTTCATTGTGCGTTTCTCCCTTCGTCTGTGTCTGATTTTCCTCCAATGCGCGCTCAATCTGTTTGGCCTGCATCCGCAGCAGCTGTGCCCGCGCCTGTTCCACCTCGTCGCTCATGCTGACATGCTTCCACTTGACCGCGATGCTTCCACCTAATCCTTTGAGATTCAGATGGTATCTGCAAATCCGCAGGATCACCGGTGTCAGTAAATTGCGGTAACTCTCCAGCTCGCTTGCCAGAATCTCCGCCTGCTGCTGACTCATCCGTTCGGTGGTCGACCAGCTCAGACCCAGAATAAATGGCGGCAGTCCCAGCTTTGCAATAATCTGTTCCAGCATCTGACGCACCGGCACCTGTGTGTCGATCACCTGATTGTCCGCTCCGATGACACGGATGTCCACATCACCCACCGCAATAAAGTCCTTCACCTGACCGCTGTCGCGCATCGTATCTGCCCACTGACGAGCCATGTCCTGTGCAATTTCCTTTGCATATCCGCCGTCCACGCCTCCCTGTGGACGGTAGGTCACCGCAAAGCGCAGATTTCCCATTCGCTCAAAGTTTTGTCCTACCGCCTGATAGATGTTGAGCAGAATCGAAGTTACAAACGGCAGTCCGGAAAGCAGCGACCTTCCCTTGATTTCTCCTGCCTTGGGATTGAGCGCACTGAATAAAATGCGCTCTGGATGCGGCAAAAGCTCCGGTGTCATCCCGTCGGGATAGCTGTAAAACTGAATTTGCAGCGGATTTTCTCCGCGTTTTACCAGCAGGCTCTCCAATGGAACATTGTATAGAGCACCGACACTGTCCTCCTCCACTGTAGGAATCATCTCTCCTGCTGCATTGCCGTAGGTCATCAGATTGTCAAGATAGCCGTATAAAAACTGCGCCAACCCCATGGAAGAAGGCCCCACCCGAACCCCTTTGCAGAATTCGTCCAGTTCCCTCTGTGCCTCCTGATTGGAACACTCCACCGTAAAATCGCCCACCAGACGGATGATTTTGTTGATTGACGCATCCACAATCGGTACGGCCTGACGGATCTGATCAAATAATCGGTTTTCATGTTCGTCCAACGCTCCGTATTCCAGCCACCCAAAGGGATGGCTTCGAATCTGTCCTGTCTGGACACTGACAGCCTGTCCAGCGTGCACCTTGGCCAGTTCTGTCTGTTCCCTTTTCTTTCGACTCCAGATCGGATGTCTCAATGTTTACTCCTCCTTACCCTTTTCTCCTGCGCTCCTGGGCAATCGCAAAAAATCCACCCTCTCTTTTTTTGCACACCTCCATCGCAAAGTACCGAATCTCATCCATTGCATGGTCGTTTTCCTTGATCGGCTGGTCTTTGCCCGCTTTTTCGTTCCAGCGATATAAGCTAAACTCCCGAATGCTGTCCTTGCAGCTTCGGTCAAACTGCAGCTTTCCCGTTTGTAACAGCGAGGACACCAGATGGATTCCCTCTCCCACCTGATTTCTCGCCGGAATCACGCGGTACTTTCGGTGTCTGCGGATACACTCGATAAAGCTCGCCGCACTGGGGTCAACGATAACTGCCTCTACGCTTTTGTCGCCGCACAGCTCTTCCAATGCCTGGTAGTATTCCTCGTCGGTTTTGCAAAACCCTTCCTTTCTGGAATCATAGTAATACTCCGCCAGACGGTACCAAACACCTCCGGCTTCTCCCCATAATCCCATCGAACAGGGATTGACCGTCCCGTAATCACAGGAGACATAAAACCTGCCGCATACCGGACACTGGTCAACCACATGCTTTTGCGGCGAGAACATCGGGTAGATCAGTCCCTCAGGACTTACCCACTTTCCCAGAATAAACCGGTCGTAGAACCTGCCGGTGTATAACGACTCGTATCGCTTTCGCATTCGCTTGGATAACGATGGATTGTCCTCCATCCGAAAGTGCAGGTAGTAAAGATTCTTCTCCTTCCTTCTGCAAATCCAGTCGGTGTAAAACCAATGTCCTGGATGTTCTGGATTGCAGTTAAACCAGAACCTGCTTCCCTCCACCGAACAGCGCGCCACTGCCTGCTCCACAAAGCCGCGCTCCTGTAAAGCGACTTCATCGAATAGCACACCTGCCAGCGTCATTCCCTGAATCAGCGATGCACTGCCTGCGTCCTTTCCCGAAAACAGATAATATCGGTTGACCCTTCCGGCACAGCTCAGCTCGATGTAATTCTGCGACAGCTTTTCCCGATAGTTCATTCCCAGCTCAGGAAACATCCGCCGCGCAGGTAATAGTACGTTTCTCCTTACCGAGGAAATGGTTTTTCCGCAGATTGCAAAGCTCTCTCCGTCAAACTGCGCCATACTCCAGATAAAAAAGGATAACGACATGCACATCGTCTTTCCGCTTCGCACTGCTCCGTCACAGATGACCCCATCATATTGGCTGCTTTTCCTCTGTGGACACCACCAGCTCAGCAGTTCCATCTGCTTTTGACTGAACTTTTTTATCCTTCCTCACCTTCTTCCTTTTCTATCTCCTGAGCTCCCTGCTGTAAAGCCGACAAAAGACTTCCAAAATCATTCTTTTGTCGGGTTTGATCCATCTCCTCCAACCTCAGCAGCAGTTCACATGCCTTGATCTTGTCCAAAAACTGATACTCCGCCTCTTTGCCTGTGCAGCACTTGCCGATCGAAAAGCTGTCCTGCGTTTTTCCATCCTCCAGCACCGGCTGCGAAAATAGAATGCGGCATAATCCCAGCTTGGCAAGCTCCCCTGCTGATTGTTCAGCGAAGTTTTTCTGCAGCTTGGATAGCTCCTTTTGTACACTGCGCTCTCCCAATCGTGCAATCCCATTTTCCAGTCCTGCCTTTTGGGCCGCCTGCTGTGGATCTCTCAGCCAAAAGTACCAGTACGCAAATTCCTTGATCTGTTCTGTATCGCTCTGCATCTTCCTCCTCCCTTCGATGGATGCTTTTAAAATTCTCTCTTCACCCATACCCGTTTTGAGGCAAAAAGTTGCCCTTTTTACTGCAACAAACTACACACCTGCAAAAATTTTGATAAAAAAAAGAGGAGAACGCTCCTTCTTTAGCGTTCTCCTCTTTCCGTTTCAGACCTTGCATCTAAAAAAGGCATCCGCACAAAACGGATGCCTTTTCCTTACAGGATATAAATATTTACATTTCTTTTGCCATGTAAACAACTTTCCAGATAGGTGTCATAATACAGATCGACGTCGATCTGATTTCCCAACAGTCCTAAACCGGTATCCGCCGCAATGGCAAACCCATAGACAAAGCTGTTGTCAGCGCTGGTGATATAGAGCTTGGTGCCGTATGGAATCTCTCCCGGGTGTACCGCCACATAACCTGCCGACAGACCCTGTCCCGAAGCACCCATTGCCTTGGAACCCAGATTGTAGCCGGTCGAAACCTGATTGGTCAAAACACTGCTGTACTCCACCGGAATCCCGTTTTCGTCCAGCTCTACATCAAATTGTAATGGAGAAATCGCAGCTTCCTGTCCCGAAGCACCTACCAGGATAATTTCCGTCACCGGCTGCTTCAAGATTTCTTCTTCCAGAACGGTTTCTCTGCGAACTTCACCATCTACAATCAACTTCTCGATCGTTACCTTGCGTTTTCCATCGGAGCCTTCCTGAATCACTTTGGTGACACCCTCTTTTAATAAAGAGGTCTTGCGCTCCTGTACTTCGTGCTCGATCACTTCTTCTCGCTCGACCACTTTGGTTCTGCTCTCCGGTGCGGAGGTCACCACGCGCAGCGATTTTGGGGGCTGCTCATAGTCCTCCCAGTCCTCATTCTCGTCATCCTCTCCGGAAAACAGATCGGATAACTCCTGTACATATCCCTTGCTCTCCTGATGAGCGGATGTTCCGGTAAACTTGGTCGGATCAGCAGAGGCAGATAACGTATCTCCCGCTGCACGAATCGAATCAGCGATTGTCATATCCTGCATTTCATTTTCTGCCTTATTTTCCAGGGCGATTCCCCAAAAGATAATTGCTGCCATTGCAACAGAAAGCATACATGCCACAGCTCTTTTGATTTTGCGATCCTGACTCTGGGCTTCTCTTCTGATGTTTTGCATAACGTTCTCCTTTGTTTCCGATTTGCCAAAATAGACAAACCAGCAGATACAGCGCGGCTTATATTTCCGCAGCTGATACTTGATTCACAAGTCTTTTGTCATTATATTCATTCTCTTTTTTGCTGTCAAGAAAATCCACTTTGTAAAAAGTGGTTCTTAAGCTGTCGATTTTTGAAAACTTTTTGTAAAAAAACATTGATATTGAATCTAAAATCATGAAAACCTTGAAAAATTATGTGCAAATTGCCTTAAAATACCCTTTCCAGGACACTTTTCTATTTTGTACAATAACTAGGCGCATTATTTTTGTAGTATTTGTATAATTCTTACTAGTTTTTTTGACGTGACTTTTGTCTTTTGTCCGCTTTCCTTTTTCCTTCCAAAGATAAAAAATCCCTGTGCATCTTTAAAGACGCACAGGGATTTTTTTTATTCTGTATACTCTCTCACGCGAAGCGGAACATTCAGACTTTGTGCCAACGCGCGGGATTGTTCGATTGCCTTTTGACCAATCACATCCACCACGGTCAGCCTCGTATCCAGTCCATTTTCTCTGCAATCTCTTGCAAATTGCAGTAAAGCCTCAAAGGAACCCTTTCCAAATTTCGGCCGTGTTACTGCCAGATACTCCTCCTCGTTGGGCGCATTCAGGCTGATGGATACCACATCAATATGGCCTTTGAGCAGCGGCGCCACTCTTTTCTGATGGATCAAGTCTCCCAATCCGTTGGTGTTCAGACGAACAGAAACATTGCTTCGCCGGTGAATCTCATCGGCCACTTCAATCATTCTGTCCAACGCACAGACTGGTTCTCCATACCCGCAGAAAACAACCTCATCAAACTGAGTAAGGTCATATTGATCCAACTCCGCTTTCACTTCTTCTGTGGTTGGCTCGTGTTCCAGCCATAAATTTTCCGCTGAGCCCAGACCTTTCGCCTGTGAACGTACGCAGAAGGTGCATGCACAGGGACACTGATTGGTCAGATTCACATAGAGCTGCCCACCATAGGTATAAAAAATATCCGACATTTTTCCTTGTTTCCTTCCTATTTATATATTCTGCAATCTTTTTTTCAATGCCAACCGATCCAGAGCCACCGACATCACAATAAAAATGATGCCGCTTCCAATCGCCTGTACCACATTTCCCCAGATTGTTGCCAAAGGTGCTGCCCAGTTGCCGACCAAAATTGCCTCTGCCAGATAATATCCTGCAATCGAAACCAGTCCTGCCGCAAAGATACCTGCAATGTTGTGTGGATTCAGCAGATGATCCTTCTTGCTGGTAAACCAAATTGCCGTCAAAGGCTTGATAATCATGGTCGGAATCGCCCAGATGGCAGCTCCCGACATCACATCTGCCAAACCTCCGCCAATCGCGGCGGCGGCGCAGGCATAGGGCATCGGCAGGAAACAGCCCGCCAGATAGATAAAAGCATCTCCAAAATGCAGATATCCGCCGTTGGCTCCCACTGGAATGTGGAAGAAATAGACGATCATCAACATAATCACTGCCGCAAACATCGCGCTCAGTGTCAAATTTTTCTGTTTTTCATGCATCTGTAATCTCACGATACTGTCCCTCCAAAATCAATCCATCAATAGTTTCAGATGATGTTCAAACGCAATTCCTTCGTTTGGATCGGTTCCATCCTCCACCGCTTCTGCAATGGAAGCTTCCAATAACTTTGCTGCCTTTTCCAAAGCCTGATGGGCGCTTTCACCTCGAACCATGCATCCGCAGACAACCGACGATAAAATATCCCCTGTTCCAGAATAGCCTTCGCCAATCTTTCTGGTGCTCACCGAAAAACATTCCTTATTTACCGCATCAAAACCGACATTCCAGATGTTTTCTCCTTGGTGAATGCCGGTGATAATCACCGTCGATGGTCCCAGCTTGGATAGCTCCTTTGCATATTGCTCCACAATCTCCAAAGGTTCTCCCTGCTCGGCAAGCGCCGCATCCTTTCCCAATAGGAATAACGCCTCTGTCAGATTCGGCGTGATAACATCCGCTTTTTTGCAAAGATTGCGCATCGCACAGCACATTTCATCGCCAAACCCGCGATAAAACTTTCCTTCGTCTCCCAAGACAGGATCGACCAAAATCAAAGTATCTTCCTTGCGAAATTCGTCGATAAAACCTTCCACCCATTTTACTTCCTGTTCGCTGCTCAGATAGCCCGTAAAAATCCCCTGAAACTCTGCCCTTCTCTTTTTCCATTCCTCTGCAATCATCGGCATATAAATGGAAAGATCCGCACCTGTATAGCTTTCAAAGGCAGTCTGGTTACTCAATACTGCTGTCGGCATCGGTACCGCCTGCACACCACATACTGCCAAAATCGGAATTGCTGCTGTCAACGAACATTTTCCCAGTCCTGAAAGGTCGTGGATCGCTGCCACCTTCGGGATTGCCATTCTCATTCCTCCAACTCTGTTTTTCTGTCCTTTATTTTACCCTTTTCCCTCCTCAAAAGAAAATTTTTCTTTCATCTTGCCCTCTTTCGGAATTTTATATCAATTATATAAACATGCAGTCAAATATATCCCAAAATTTATATTATTCTGCCAATATCCAATCATTTTAACTACAATCATAAAATATTGTTATCTGTGTTTTGCTCAAAATCCAGCTCTATTTTCTCCGCCATTATTGGCAACTCGCCGAAACTCCATTTTGCCTTTATAGACAATAAAAAACAGCAGTCTACCCGACTGCTGTTTTTTTATTGTCCGTTCTATCGCACGGTAATATCTCCAGAGATGGTCGAAAAATATCCGGTGATCGCATCTGCATCGGCTTGGCCGCCTGGCTGATAATTATCAACGATGCGAACCTCTCCCGACATCGTCTGGCTTCGCGCCATCAGACGCTTTCCTCTTCTGTCCAATGTCATTCTAATATCACCGCTGACCGTCTGTACCGACAACTTTTTGCCGTACAATCTGCCTTTGACATCGCCGCTGGTGCTGGATACGCTCAGCTCTTCCGCTTCACTGTCATTCACTTCGATGTCACCACTGACGCTCTTTGCCTTCAGCCGCTCCATCTGCATATCCAAAATTTTAATATCACCACTGGTGCTGTTGATACTCAGCTCTTTAACTTTGCCGCAGCGAATCTCCACATCACCGCTGGTTGTCTGCATTGTGCTTTCCTGTGCATATACTTCATGAGCCTTCACATCGCCGCTGAAAGTTTTGACCTGCATCACCGGAGAAGTCCACTGTGTCAGCCGAATATCCCCACTCATGCTTTCCAGCGTCGTTTTTTCTGCCTTCAAATTTTCCGCGGTAATATCTCCCTGTAAGCTCTTTACTTTCACTGTATGCACCTGTGCCGGAACTTCTACAATCAACCTTCCCAGATCGTCGGTATTGTTTCCAAAGCCGACCATAAACGCAATCCCTAAAAAGCTCTTGTCCTTCCCGTTTTTCTTTCTCGGACGTTCCTTTGCAAAATAGCAGCCGCCGGAAAAATCCTCCTCCAGATATTCTCCTTTGTCCTTGCCGCTTTCAAAGTAAGAATGAAGCTGGCCGTCCCTGGAAGGAAGCACCGATACATCAATCGACAGCATCGACAGTTCAATGCAGCCAATCTCTCCGTTGTCATCCCTCTTGTTCTCCTGTTGGATGGCTGTCACCTTTTCTATCTCGTGGGTGTGGATATCCTTGTCACCCATCATATCCTCGATGTCTTTCAGGAAACTTTCAATGTTTCCCAGCTCTTCGCAGATTTCCTCCTCGGTGCGTCCGCTTCTGATACCTGCTTCGAAATGTTCCTCGTAGTTGTCGAGAATTTCCTGCACAAACTGGCTATCGTAGCCCACTAAAGCCTCTCTTAAATGCTGCATATAATCCGCTCTGGTCATCTTTGTTTCCTCCCTCTGACTGTTCTGTCGTTTCTTCTCCTTCATCCATCAACCGATCCACCGCTGCGGTAAATTCCTTCCACTCTTCCCGCAGTGTCTGATGATACTCGCTGCCCTTCTCGGTCAGATGATAATACTTTCTTGCCGGTCTGCCGTCCGATTCCACCGAATAGGTTTCGAGACGACCCTCGTCCTTGAGTCGTTTCAGAATCAGATACAGTGTTCCCGTCGCCAGCTCCATCTCCTGCGAGATACGTTCGGTCAGCTCATATCCGTATTTGTCACCTTTTTTCAGCTGGGATAATACGCACAGTTCCAGCGCGCCTTTCTTAAACTGTGTGTTCATCTGCTTCTCGCCTCCTATCTTGTTTTGTTGTATATATTATAATGCTTGTTATTCTATATTGCAACATACATACTTAATAAATGTTTGTGCTTTTATTTGGCTATTATTTATAAATCCTCCTCATTTTCCGGCAACAAAAAAGCAGTCGATCGACTGCTTTTTCTATCATCAAATGATTCTGCTATAATTCGCGCAGCATCCGCTGCTGATACTTCACTGCCGCCAGACTGCCGATCTGCCGCAGCAGCACTCCGTTGCGAAAGCCACCGTACACTCCCACAATAGGTGCTCCCTGTATCAGTTTTCCTGTTAAAGCTGCACTGCATAAGGCTTTGGAAGCTCGTTCCTTGGCTTGCTCGCGGGAAATAGACGGCATTATCCCTTGCCGAATCTCCTGCGCCACTGTATCCGCATCCATAGATGCGCGATATCGCTCGACTTCCTCACCCACTGCGGCACAAATCAAAAGCATCTGATAAATTTGCTCCTGTGGCAGGTCGTATGGATACCCAAAGCTGAGCGAAATTTCAAACAATGTCTTAAACACCGCCGCCAGAAAAATCGGCACATCCGGCAGACCGATGCCCAATGCACCCATCGCACCACCCTGTACCGTTGAAAACACCATGTTTCCCGACGCCCGCATGGCAACCGATGTGCCTAGCTTGGTAAGTTCCCAACTGGACAGCGGCTTTTTTGAGAAGTGTTCGTACCTCTCCAATAGCTTTTTCTCCGAGAAGGTTTTTGCAATCATCCCGCTTCCCTTCTCCAAGACCAGATCAAAGCTCTTTTCAAATGCTTTCTGCAAAACCTGCGCCGACTTCTCCGCCGCCTGTTCTGCCTTGCCAGGAATCTTTTCGCGCACACGCTCCCGCACCGGCGCCGTCCATGCTGCCGCCTTCTGGCTCAGCAGCGACGGCCGCTGCTCCAACAGCTTCTGCTCCTGCTTTTCCAGCTTGTTCAACTTCCTCTGTTGTAAATGGCTTTGACGTCGGTTGTTTAGCTCCACGTGCGCCCTCCTTTTCTACTCCTCGTTGAGCAGGATGTAATCCTGTACCCGATGGCAAATCTTCAAATCCACATTTGCATCCAAAAAGGTTCCGTCCTCACGGTACTCCTCCGCATAGACCTTGCCGTTCTGACGGATCTCCTCGATCAGCCCGCTTTTCTCGTACGGAATCAGCAGATGCAAATGCCGGTGCGTCTCCGGCAGATTCAGCACAATTTTCTCCAGCAGCTTATCCAAGCCTTCGCCGGTCTTGGCAGAGATTGCCGCCGTGCTCTTGTTCAAGGTCATCGGCAGCTCCGGCAGCTTGTCGCACTTGTTCAGTACCGTCAATATCGGCACATTCTCCGCGCCCAGCTCCTTGAGCAGTCCCGTCGTAACCTCCAGCTGCTGGTCAAACTCCGGAGAGGAGACGTCGCAAACGTTCAAAATCAAATCCGCCTCCGCTGCCTCCTCCAGCGTGGAATGGAACGCCTGTACCAGCTGGTGCGGCAGCCTGCTCACCAGTCCAACTGTGTCGATCAGCATCACCTTGCGTCCGTCGGGCAGGCTCAGCGCACGAGAGGTCGGGTCCAGCGTCGCAAACAGCATATCCTTCGCCAGTACGCCGGCGTCGGTCAGTGTGTTGAGCAGCGTCGATTTTCCCACGTTGGTGTATCCCACAATCGCTACGCTGATGACATCGTCCTTCTTTCTGCGCTGACGCATCAGGCCGCGCCGTTTTTCCAGCGCGTCCAGCTCCTCCTCCAGCGCGTGAATCCGCCGCCGGATGTGTCGCCGGTCGCTTTCCAGCTTGCTCTCACCTGGGCCTCGGGTGCCGATGCCGCCGCCCAGACGCGACAGACTGGTGCCCAATCCGCTCAGACGCGGCAGCCGGTACTTTAACTGCGCCAGCTCCACCTGTAAGCGGCCTTCGCTGGTTCTCGCACGCTGTGCAAAAATATCCAGTATCAGGGTGGTGCGGTCGATGATCGCCGCATCCACCACCCTTTCAATGTTTTTCAGCTGTGCCGGCGCCAGCTCGTGGTCAAAGATGACCAGATCCACCTCCTGCGCGCGCACAAATTCTGCGGCTTCCTCCAGCCTTCCCGCGCCCATCAGCGTGGCAGGATCAGGCTTCTCCTTTTTCTGGATAATCCTTCCCACCACCTGCGCACCGGCAGATTTTGCCAGCTCCTCCAGCTCATCCACCGAGCGCTGTACATCATACTCACCGGTGTCCACCGCTGCCAGCAGCGCGGTTTGTTGTTTCTGGCTGTTTTCGTACATTTTGTTTCCTCCGCTGTATCATTTTATGTGCGCGCCGGCAAAAAGGCTACTTGTTGGCCTTTTCCATCGCTTTGGCAAGCTGTGTGGACAGCTCCGCCGATGCCTGACGCGCCACCGAAATAATCGTATACAATCCCTTTTCCACATCCTGCGCATAGCTCAGACCAAAGTGGTTGCGGCTGCGCGCCTTGGAATAGCGCTTGATGATGCGTTTCACCTGCTCGGTCTGGTCCTCGGTAAAGGCACTTCCGCCGTTTGCAAGCTCACCCAGCACCTGCGCGCAGTCTTTTTTCAGCTCGCTGAGTTCCTCCATCGCCTGTTCGCGGAAGCGAGCCACCACCTCACGCTCATCCTTCGGGTCCAAGAACTTCATCTCGACGATCGAAGCCTCTCCACCCATTTCCACAATCTTGCCCAGCAGATACTTAAACCTTGTATAGCTCTGCCGGTTGTATGGCAGTAGGGCAACACCCTGTTTAAAATACTCCGCGCCGTACTCCTTGAGTTTTCTCCAGACATACACGCGATTTTTGGACGGATTGACCGGCACACTGTATCCCAGCGCCAGCCAACGGATCGGTTCTGCCATCGTCTTGCCCCCTTTGATGATCTCACATTTCTGAAACATCCATTACATTTATTTTACCCGTTTATACTGCCGTTTGCAATACTTGCAAGTGATTCTTTCGCTGACAGCATTGGCTTTTTCTATATAAACAAATCCCTTTCGACGTCTGCCGAAAGGGATTTGTTTACATTGTTCTCATTTTGTGGTATACTGTTGTTTGCCGGAAGGACGGCACGGTTGTTCCTCTTTTTCGTATAAAAGTAGAAAAAGGGGGGACCGCTATGACAGTTTTGGAAGTCATTGCACTTTTAAACCTGCTCTTTACGGTTATCTTTGGGATTCTGTCCTACATAAAGAAATAACCACCCCTATGTAAAGGGGCGGCGTTTCTACAAGCTATAAACTTGAACTTGGAACGACCGTCCTCTAGCACAGGAAGCCGTCCTTCTGGTACTCATTATAACACCTGTACAAGCCCGCTGTCAAGCGAACTTGCTTTGCATAAAGAAATAACCACCCCTATGTAAAGGGGCGGCGTTTCCTCAAGTTCATTGCTTATTTGGGAACGACCGTCCTCTGACACAGGAAGCCGTCCTTCTGCTACCTATTATATCACCTGTAAAAGCCCGCTGTCAAGCGAACTTGCTTTGCATAAAGAAATAACCACCCCTATGTAAAGGGGCGGCGTTTCCTCAAGTAGATCACTTTATTTGGGAACGACCGTCCTCTAGCACAGGAAGCCGTCCTTCTGCTACCTATTATATCACCTGTCAAAGCCCGCTGTCAAGCGGGCTTTTTTGTCGCAAAAAAATCCCCCTTTGGGTGGAGAACCAAAGGGGGTGTCGAAGCCTTGCCTGTACAGACAACTGCTTCAAAAAATTTTTAGTCGGAAGACTGGCATCAATCAAATCGAGGTTTTCGGAACACGTTCCCGAGCCCCTCCATAGAAAGATACCGTCGAGGTTTCCCTCGACGGTATCCGTTATTTAGGCTTTGAAATTATTTTCCGTAAGGAAAACTTCTTTCATGCACTGTAAGGTTTCAAAGAAACCTTACCGAAGTTATTTTCCGATAGGAAAATTACTTCTATTTCTTCAGTGCCAGAGCGCCAGCAGCAGCAACAGAAACAACTGCCAGGGAAACAGCCAGACCTACAAAGTCCTCAGCGCCAGTGACTGGGTTTGGTTTGCTGTTGTTGTTGGTTTCTTTGTTGTCGTCATCTGGAACAACAACTTCCTGGGTGTTGTCATCTTTGTCGTCTTCTTCAACTTCTACTTCTTCAGTAGACAGAACGTAGTTGCCGAGCTCTTTGGTCTCGAATACGAAACCGTCAACTTTTTCGTTGGTGTGAGCGATTGCGAAATCTTCAACGTACTCAGCGTCAACTTTGGTGTAACCGTCTTCAGTTACCTGATATGGAACCAGGGAAGCATCGTCGGAAACGAGGATCAGAGTGCCGGTTCTGGAGAAGTTAGCGTTCTCGTTGTCGAAGGAGAAGCATGCATCAGCTTCGTCAAAGTCGCCAGCGATTGCTTTATCGTAAGCAGTGCTCAGGTCGAGGTACATGGACTCGCCAGCGTACATTTTAACCTGGAAGAATGCTTTGTCAGCAAAGTCGAATACAGCTACGCCGTTCTCGTCTTTAGCAACTTTCCAAACAGCTGGTTTGGAAGCGTCGTTGGTCCAGGTGAAATCTACAGTTCTGATGTCAGAAGCTTCGTATTTACCGGAAACCCAAACTTTGTTGGTGGTGTTCTTGTTGGACTTGTTGTCAGCAACGTATACGTAGTACTTCATGTCAGCAGCTTTAGCCAGTTTCCATGTATCTTTCAGGGTAACCTTGAGGTATACAGCGTTTGGCATGATTTCGTTGGTGTGATCTTTGTAGGACAGGTAGTCAACTTCGTCAGCTTTGTACAGCTCAGCCTTCTCAACGAGGTCAGCAACGCCGTTGTCCTCTTCGATCAGGTTGATGGACCAGTTCTTGTCGATGTTGCCGGTGTAGTGACCGTATTTAACGGTGTTAACAACGTAGTTGCCGCTGGTCTCCCATTTGTTTTCTTCGATCTCGCCGAGGTCTTCGTTAACTGCAGCAACTTCTGGCAGGTTAGCTACAACTTCAACGCCAGCTTTCAGAACAACATCAGTATCAACTGCTGGAGCAACATTGTCCATTGTAACTGTCTGTCCACCTAAAACACCGGTGGTAACTTTAGCAAGTTCTTTTACAACTGTTGGAACTGCAGCATTAAGAGCTTCGTAAGAAAGATCATATTTTACAGTAGCTGGACCATAAGCATTGTTAGTGCCTACTTTGTACAGCCAGCTAGCATCAATATGAGCTACATCACCAGGGTTGTTCAGGTTTATATGAGAAGCACCTGAAACGACAGTATAGTTGAACTTGTCATTAGCAGCATCGTAGCTGATGGAGAATTTTACATCTGCACTATCATATTCAATACCAGCTACAGCATCAGTGATGCCACCCTTACCGGTTACATCTTTACCGTTGAGCAGAACGCGAACGTTCTCAACCATTTTGCCGTATCTGTCTTCTACTCTGTTAGGAATCTTAACAATTCTCCAACCTGCTTTAACTTCAGCAGCAGTCAGACCGTGAGAACCAGTATAAGAAGCTGTGTCTGCTACATCACGGTTGTACCAGTAGAGAACCTTGTTCTGGTTGTCTCTGTACTCGAATGGTTTTACTGTTGCATCTGCGTCAACTGCGATCAGATCTTCAGCAGTAAATTCGTCCCACAGAACTGGATCGAAAGAAACGGTAGTAGCTTCTACTTTGTCATAACCCTGATGAGCACCTACAACGGTGTACTCTTTCTGGTTGTTAGCGTACAGAGGCATCCAGATAACGTCGCCTTCGTTGAAGTTGATTCTGGTTTTGCCGTCCAGTTTGGTGTTGGAACCGGTAACGATGTCGCCATCTTTGTTGGTTACAAACATTTTGCCATCGAACTGGAAACCTGCTGGCCAAGCAGCTGTGTCGCTGGAACCGCTAGCATACTGAATAGCGAAAGCGTTAGCGCCCATGCCCAGTACCATAGCAGAAGCCATAGCTACGGAAAGTACTTTTTTCATAGTCTTTCTTCCTCCTAAAATAATTTTCGCCCGCATATTTATACATTCACTGTATGTCGCAGGCTTTTTTGTTTGCACAGAATCCGCCTCCACGCGTCCTCCGTGTCTGACATTATTGTATCTCAAACCGGTAAAAGCCGCAATACCACTTAGTCAACACTTCGTTTCTTTTTTGTCGCACTTCGCAAAGAAATTTACATTTTCATGAAGCTGGCCCAATTTTTCTGAACCAAATTGTCATTATTACGCCTAAAAGATTACAAAAAAATAACAAACCGGTGAGATTTTCTTCTAACGCCGGTTTGTTATTTTATTTTCTGCCACAAATATATGTCAAGGTGTCGCTTATCGTTCATGATGCTTTAATTATGTTCTTTAATATACTTTTAGAAGAATAATTATACATTAAGCGACAAAAAAATAAAGACCATCTCGCGATGCCCTCTGCCTTACGCCCCAACGGCGTTCTCTTTACTTCTTGCTTCTGCTGTTCCACCGGTGATCACCGTATCCAGCAGCTTTGCCATTTCCTTTGGCGGCGTGCGCATCCCATCCTCCACCCACGGCACCAGCATTCCCTGGATACCCGCGGCACAGAACCGGCTGCCATACCGTCGTTCTTCACCAAACAGACTGTCCTTCATACACCGCACACTGATCTGCTCGCACATCCTTGCCATCATCTTTGGTTCTCCCGACTCGCTTGTCAGCATCCGCGCCACATCTCGGTTTTCCTCCAGATAGCACAGCACCTTCAGCAGCAGCGGGTACGGTCCGTTTTCCAGCGCACTGTCCGGCACGCTTGCGATCATCTCGTCCAGCTCCTGTTCGATTTCCACTTCCACCTGTTCTTTCAGGTCAAAAGCATCTCGATAGTGGTGGTAAAAGGTTCCTCGATGTACATCCGCCTCTTCGGTCAGCTCCTTGATGGTGATATCGTCGATGCTCTTTTTGCTCAACAATTTCACCAGGGCTGCACGCAAAGCCTTTTTGGTTTTACGGATTCTTCGGTCCTCTGCACGGTCTTCAAAACGTTCCATATTCACGCTGTAACACCTCCTTCATAGTAATATTCTTCCACTCTTCATGGTCTATGGAGAATATAGCTAAAAAATATTTTTCAGCGTATATTGATTTTAGTATAAATGTAAGAGTAGCGTTTGTCAACAACTTTTCCAAAAAATGTAGAATAAATTCTCCTGAATAATTCCCACAACTTGTCCCATACTCAAGACAGCTTAACCAAAGAAAGGATCGCTGAGCATGAACAAAGAAACACCCATTTCCACCGCATCGCTCAAGATCGTATCCATCTTTCTGCTGATACTTTCGGCGGGACTGGCGATCTGGGCATCCATCACCTACGTCCGCATGAACACCTATCGCTCTGCGCTGCAAAACACCTGGCTGCGCGCGGCAGACCTTGCCTCGGATAACCTGGCAAATCTTTCCTCCGACCTTGTCAAAGGGATGTACGCCGGCACCTCGCCGCAGCTGTCGATGATCTCGTCCAAGATGTGGAAGGAGTCCGCCGCTGCCAAATCGGCGCTGTCCACGCTGCCCGTCACCGACACCACCCTGGAAAACACCAATAAATTCCTGTCCCAGGCGGGCGACTACGCTATCTATCTGTCCCAGAAGAGTGCAAACGGCGAGCCCATCACCGACGAGGAGCGCCAGAACTTTGCCTCTCTGCGCGAATACGCCGACCGCCTCAGCGCGCAGATGGACCAGATCGCGACCGCACTGTCCGATGGCTCGCTGACCATCGAACAGCTCAACGCCGCCGAACAGCAGGCGGATGCAGACGCGGACGCAGTCCCTGCCGCCGTGGAATCCACCTCCCAGCTCAAACAGGTGGAGGATAGCTTCACCGGCTACCCGACGCTCATCTATGATGGACCGTTCTCCGACCACCTTCTCGAGCGTACACCGCGCATGACCGAGGGCCAGCCGGAGCTGACCGTCGACCAGGCGCGCCAGAAGCTGTCCACCGTCACCACCGTTGACCTTCCCGAGATGCGGGAGGAAAACTCCACTCTGCCTTCTTATGTATTCCATGACGGCGCCAATAACTCGGTTGCCATCACTAAAAATGGCGGCTATCTCTGCTACCTTGTCACCGATAAAAGCGGACTGACCGGCGGAGACCTCAGCTATGACGAGGCCGTGCAGAAGGCACAGGCCTACCTTGAAAAGAACGGCTACACCTCCATGAAGGACACCTACTACGAAACCAGCGACGGCGTGATGACGCTCAACTTTGCCTACTACCACCCTGACACCCAGACCGTCTGCTACACCGACCTCATCAAGGTGGAGGTCTCGCTGAGCGACGGCGCCATTGTCGGACTGGACGCCCGCGGCTACCTTGTCAACCATACCGACCGCACCTTTGAAGCTCCCGCACTCACCGTCGAGCAGGCGCGCCAGTCGGTCAGCTCCGTCCTCACCGTAGAGAGCACCCGCCTGGCACTGATTCCCACCTCCGGTCAGAATGAAGTGCTGACCTACGAATTCCTGTGCAGCTCTTCCACTGGGGATAAGGTGCTGTGCTATGTCGACACCCAGACCGGCGCAGAAGAGCAGCTTTTGATCCTTCTGCAGACTCCCAATGGTATGCTGACCAAATAAATATACAAAACAAAAAATCCCCTGTGAGAAGTCAGGGGATTTTTTGTTTTGTGCAGAAACGCCTTTCCTGCACGATATTTGGAAGGATTATGTTGATTGTAGAGGATATCAAAACAAAGGACAACAGCCACAGGAAATACATAAATTTGCAATTTTAACCAATAAAAATTTGCAAAACAAATTTCCCTCCATCTGTTGCATTTCCATTATACACTCTGTTTTATCCTTTGTCAATGCGAATCAGATGATTTTCCCCTTTGTTATTTGATTTTCTATTAACAATCTTCTGCAGGATTCTCAAAGCGCTTCATGCACGATATTGATTTTGGGCTGTCATCCTCATACAAAAGTATCCCTCTGTCCGTTTCGCCGCTTTTATGATATAATAACTGCTATACTCATCCAAACAACCTCAACCCGATTGATATAGAAAGGAAGATCGCCATGGCACTTGACGGCACTCTTCTGCGCCAGATCAAGCACGAGCTGGAAGGCTGTCTGATCGGCGCACGTATTGATAAGATCCACCAATTTTCCCGCGAGGAGATGATCTTTGTCCTGCGCCTGCCGCAGCCGACCGCTGACGGCGCGCGCAGCGTCAAACTCTACCTGTCTGCCGGCGCCGATAGCCCGCGCCTGCACCTGACCACCTCCTCCTTTGAAAATCCAAAATCTCCTCCCATGTTCTGTATGCTGATGCGCAAATACCTGGGCAGCGCCAAGCTCATTGAGCTTCGGCAGATCGGCCTGGACCGTATCCTGCACCTCATCTTTGAGACCCGCAACGAAATGGGCGACCTGGTTCATCTCACCGTCGCTATCGAGATCATGGGCCGCCACTCCAATATCATCCTTGTGGATGAAAACGGCCGCGTCATCGACTCGATCAAGCGCATCGACGACACCATGTCCTCGGTACGTCCCATCCTCCCAGGCGTCCACTATACCCTGCCGCCAGCTCAGAATAAGCTCGACTTGATCGACACCACTCCTGAGCAGATCGAACAGGCACTGCGCACCGGCAAGGATGTTCCGCTTTCCAAGGCATTGCTTTCTGCAGTGCAGGGCGTCTCTCCTATCGTCTGCCGCGAAATTGCAAACTATGTCTTTCTCGGCAACGACGGTGTCATCTCGGAGATGACACCTGATCACTATGACCGCCTGCGCTTTTTCCTGAGTCGTGTCATTGAGATGGCCCGCGACTATACCGGTACTCCCACCAGTGTCATCGACGCCCGCAAAAAGCCGGTGGACTTCTCCTTCATGGACATCCATCAGTACGGCGGCACCATGTTCACCCGCACTTACGACAGCTACAGCCAGCTGCTCGATGACTTTTATACCCAGCGGGACAACATCCAGCGGATGCGGCACCGCAGTGCAGATCTGCTCAAGACACTCGCCAATACCGCCGACCGTATCGCCCGCAAGCTGAGCCTGCAGGAAAAGGAGCTGGCCGACTGTTCCGACCGCGAGACCTGGAAAATCTACGGCGACCTCATCAACGCCAACCTCTATTCCATCCAGAAAGGCGATCATTCGGTTACCCTCGTCAACTTCTACGACGAAAACCAGAGCGAAATCACCATCCCGCTGGACCCTCGCAAAACACCGGCGCAGAACGCGCAGAAGTATTACGGGGAATATCGCAAGGCCGATACCGCCGAAAAGAAACTGCGCGAGCTGATCGAAGAAGGTCAGCAGGAAGCCGTCTACATCGACTCGGTCTTTGACGCACTCACCCGTGCACAGACCAACGACGAATTGACCGCCATCCGAACCGAGCTTGCCGAACAGGGTTACCTCCGCCATAAAGGAAATACTCCTAAAAAAGGAAAGGAACTCAAGCTCAAACCCAAACGTTACCTGTCGGACGATGGCTTCACCATTCTGGTCGGACGCAATAACGTGCAGAACGACCAGCTCACCCTCAAAGAATCCCGCGGACGGGATGTTTGGTTCCACACCAAAAACATCCCAGGCTCCCATACAATCGTTGTCAGTGATGGTAAGGAAGTCCCTAATACCACCCTGCATCAGGCTGCTATCCTTGCTGCTGTCAACTCCAAGGCTGCCGAGTCCTCTCAGGTACCGGTGGACTATACCCTCATTAAAAATGTTAAAAAGCCTCGCGGCGCAAAACCTGGCATGGTCATCTATGTCAGCTATCAGACCGCCTATGTAACTCCTGATCTGGAGCTGGAAAAGCGCCTGCTTGTGGAATAATCCCTCTGTCTGTCCTGAAAGGAGGCTGACTTATGATTACATTTTCCCGTATTACTGACCCGTCCCATCTGTATTTCGACAAAGCATTCGCTCTGTACGCCACCAGCTTCCCTCAGCATGAACAGCGCCTTTCTCTCAGCCAGCGTCGTATCCTTTCCCATCCGCAGTATCACTGCGATGTCATCCTTTCGGATAACCGCTTCTGTGGCATCCTCTTTTACTGGGAAATAAACCAGCTGTGCTACGTCGAACATTTTGCCATCCTTTCTTCCCTTCGGGGACAGGGAATCGGCTCCCAGGCGATCAAAATATTTCTGCAGCAGCATCCTCACACCTTGCTGGAGATTGATCCCCCGATAGATGATATTTCCTGTCGACGCAAACAGTTCTATACCTCGCTGGGCTTTGTGGAAAATCCCTATTCCCACCTGCATCCGCCCTACCGTCCTCATTTCATGTCCCATCCTTTACTGGTAATGAGCTTCCCAGATGTTCTACTTCCGCAGGAATATCAGAGCTTTGCTTCCTTCTTAAAGGATGTTGTCATGGACTCGGTATTTTAACCTTATTGCCTAAAAACAGCAAATACTTCAAAGGACGTATCACCTGCATCGCAGATGATACGTCCTTTTCTTTCGCTTCTATTCCCTTTCTTTCACCGGTACACATAGTTCACATAGATGCCAGTCCACCAGCCTTTTCGCATATCGTTCCATTACCGGCCTTGTAAGGTCCAGCGTATAGCCCATTCGTCCTAAATATCCGAAACTTTCCGACCATGCCCGTTCAACAGCCTGACTGATATGTTCAATTAAGAACACCACATAGTTTCCGCCCGAAAGTTCCCTGCTGTAAACTTCATTCCCTGACACTTTTACAGACTCGCCGGCGATCATGCAGACATCATATCTGCATTGACTAGCTTCTGTAATCGCTGGGTCGTCCATCGCAATGGCAAGAATCACACTGTCTGACCCAAATAAACTATGTTCTCTCAGCCATTCCTTCCATCTTTGCATCAGAACTGCATTTTCCTTTCCGTATGCTCCTACTCGACGTGTATAGATCACCCGAACAGGGTTTAATCTTTCCTCTCTCATTTGAATAAAAAATGCCATTGTTTTTCTCCGCTTCCTATTCGTACACCGGTGCCACAGACAGAATACCCCCAATTAAAATGTTTTTCAACTACCCATTTAAAATTTGTCTGCTGCTGTATTTTGGGGGACTTCATTTTGTAAAAAACAAAAAGCAGCTGCTGTGCTTCCTATTCCACGGGCACAGCAAACTGCTTTTTCTTTTGTTCTATATCGTAAAGATGTCCAGGTCCTGTCCGTTAACCACCGGTCCAGAATACCCTGCCTGATGGATTTCCTCCAGAATGGCCTTGCATCGCCAATCCATCTCTGCATCCAGATCCTTTGTGTTGTCCTGAATGTTCATGTGGTAAATGCGGTGGTAGGTCACCAGCAGTTTGGGCTGCGCCTTTTGTGCTACCTTCGCCAGATCCACGCTCAGCGTGTGTACCTCACGGTGATACTTCTGCCACTTCGGCTCTCGGGAGGACAGTCCGCCGCTGTATTCCACCTCGTGCAGCAGAATGTCACATCCCTGCGCTTTCTGCGCCACAATGTCCAACGGAGCCGTATCTCCGCTGATAACAATCACCTTTCCGTCCACGGTGGTAAACTTGTATCCATAGCTCTCCAATGTGCCGTGGCTGACCAAAAATGCCTCCACCTGTACGCGGTCATCCTGGTAGATGATCCCTTCGCCGATTTCCTCCGCCTGTACCCGATAGCCGACCTCGTTTGCCTTCTCAAAGCCGTGGATACGAAAATCAATGTCCACAGCATAGGCTGCCAGCAGATGTTCGGTCATCGACTTGATTCCCTTCGGACCGTAGACCTGCAGCGGCTGTGAGCGTTCCAATACCCACGGAGTAAAGATCAGGTCCGCATAACCGACGGTGTGGTCGGTGTGCAGATGGGTACAAAACGCCACCGTCAACAAATCCGGACGCAAAGCATCAATTCCTTTGTAGTAAGCTTTGGATGCCTGTCGAACCACACCTGGCCCAAAATCCACCAGATAAGCTCTGTCTCCTACCACGACCGCGGAACAAGGACCGCTGGCATTGGGACAGGCGTTAGGAGTTCCTGTTCCCAGCAGAACCAATTTTGTCTGCATCTTTCTTCCTCCTTCTTTTGATAAAAAACCTCCGCCATCAAATGCGGAGGTTTTTTATCATGTATTTTCTCCAGTTTATGCCTCAGTTGGTTCATCCGTATCTGGGAACTGCTGTCTTTTCTTAAAGTAATACAGGATATACAGCAGTCCGGTCAGAATCCAGGAAATTGGGTAGCTGTACACGATCATTTCCAGTGTGTTGTTCAGCGGCAGGATAAACAGAATCCAGATGACACGGAAAGCACAGATGCCACCGCAGGTCATCAGCATCGGCAAAACGACGTCGCCTGTGCCGCGCAGCGCACCGGAATAAACTTCCACAAACGCAAATGCCGCATATGCAGGAGCCATAAAATGCAGGATTTTCATACCGATGTCGATAACCTGCGCATCGGTGGTGAACAGCTGGAAAGCAAATCCACCGAAAATCAGCAGCAGCACACTGATGACTACCGAGCTGCCAAAGTCCATTCCCAGACAGATGTTGATACTCTTCTTCATTCGGCCAAACTTTCTGGCGCCATAGTTCTGACCAACAAAGGTAGTGATCGCGATACCAAATGCACCGCTGATCATCCAGTACAGTGAGTCAATCTTGCTGAAGGCTGTCCATGCGGCTACCGTCTCGGTACCGAAGGTGTTTAACGAACTTTGGATGATGATATTAGAAACACTGTACATTGCTGACTGCAATCCAGCTGGCAGACCGATCTTGAGGATCATACCCATCGGCTGCACATACAGACGGATTTTGCTCAGATGCAGCTTAAACATATCGGTCGAGCGGCACAATGTAATGGTAACCAGTACCGCACTGACACCCTGAGAAAAGGTAGTTGCAATCGCTGCGCCCGCTACACCCATCTTAAAGAAAACAATCAGCACAAGGTCCAATATAATGTTGATGATACAGCAGACAATCAAAAAGTAAAGCGGTCTGCGGCTGTCGCCGACTGCACGAAGGATACCTGCGCCTACGTTGTAGATAAAGACAAAGATAAGTCCTGCAAAGTAGATGCACAGATACGTTTCCGACAGATTTATAACATCTGATGGTGTGTTGATCATCTCCAGCAGCGGCCGTGTCAGTAAAATCGACACAATCGAAATCAAAAGGCCTCCGGCGATGGAAAGAGCGTAGGCGGTACGCAGAGCTTTTTGTACACCGTCCGGATTTTTCGCACCGTAGTTCTGCGAGATAACGACCGTTGCACCGGAGGCAAGACCGGTAAAAAATCCGACGATCAGGTTAATGATCTGGCTGGTCGATCCGCCAACGGCTGCCAGCGCCTCGGTTCCGACAAAACGTCCCACAACCACTGTGTCCGCCGTGTTGTAAATCTGCTGAAAAAAGGTTCCCAGAACGATCGGGAAAAAGAAAATCAGCAGCTGTTTCCAGATGACTCCACTGATAATTTGGTTTTCCTTGTTTTCCACTTGCTGCATACACATCCACCCTTCCATGATTTCTCCTTATTTATATAGCATAACTGCGCAAGAATGTCGATAGATATTTTAAATAAATTTTTGAAAATTTAAATTGACACGGATAGAACGGTATTGTATTCTGTTTTTAAAAAGAGGAGTGAAAAATGATATGGCCAAAACAGAAAAACCTTCCAAATTTACTATATTTGAAACTACCTGCCGCCAGATGGAACAGCAGGGTTATCACCAAAAATCGCTGATTATTTCTGCCAAGAAACTCAATCTGATTTCGATACTTCTCATCGTTCCGATTATTGCTGTACCACTTCTTCTTTATCTGCTGCGATGGGGGTTTTTCTCAGGAAATTTTGTTGCTATCCAGTTTGCAGGCTGGTTCTTGCCTGCTCTTATCCTCTCCATCTTTGTACACGAGTTGATCCATGGCATTACCTGGAGCCTTTTCTGTAAAGACGGATTTCACAGTATTCATTTCGGATTCCAGCTCAAAACCCTGACTCCCTACTGTCATTGTGCTCAACCGCTGCAAAAAGGAGCTTATCTGATCGGCACACTGATGCCTTGTCTGATTTTGGGTGTCGGAGCGATTGTTCTTTCGATGCTGTTTCCGTTTCCTGACCTTGTTTTGTTTGGTGCTGTCAATATAGCACTTGCTGTTGGCGACCTTGCGATTGCGCTGCTCCTGCTTCCTCAAAAGGAGGTTCTGGTCGTCGATCATCCCACCGAGCCTGGACTAATTGCCTTTACCCGATAAGATAAATAGAAAGGACCTTCAGATTACTCTGAGGGTCCTTTCTATTTATCGCTTTTCCACCGGCATCCACAGCTAGATCACTCTTTTTTCCCTTTCTGCTCCCATCAGCCAGCGAATCATCGCCACTTCTGTTCCCTGCGCCAGCTGAAATTCCGAACCAGGCAGCCACTCTGTCAGGATTTCTTTGCGAAGCTGCGTCTGTTTTTCGGTCGGATAATCGCACGGTTCTGTTTCAAACACTGCATAGGTGGCAGCAGGAAGAACAATCTTTTCAAACATTTGGTCGATCTCTGGATTGAGTTTTATAATGTTTTGATAACGCTGTTCGGTCAGCCAGCAATCCGAATGATTATACCGCGCTGCAATGTAAAAATCGTATGCCTCCTCACTGACTCCTGATATCAGCGTATAGGAGGTTTCACAGTCCTTGACCAAACCCTGTAACGCAAACTGCTGTAATCTGGTATGTATGAAAAAGTTTTTCTCCTGCTCGTCTCGATCAGACGGTACTCCCGAAAATCTCCGTTTGTACCCAAGGAAATACATCGTATCTGCTGTTTGAATATGATACTTCATTTTTTCTTCTTTCTCCCTTCTGTGTTGTAACGTCAAACGCTCAAAGGATTTTAACGGAAGATGATTCTTTCTTGCAACGGATGGATTTACCCCGTAAAATTTGCGAAATGCTCTGCTAAAACTTTCTGATGATTCATACTGATATTTCAGAGCAATTTCCAAGACAGATGCGCAAGAGTTTTGCAATTCTTCTTTTGCACAGGAAAGGCGCCGCTTGCGGACATACTCCCCGACACTGTATCCGCTTAAAACTCCGAACACCCGTTGGAAATGGTATACAGAAACGTGACATTGATGCGCCAGCAGATCACTGTCGATTTGTTCTGTAAGATGTTCCTCTATAAAATCCACCGTTTGCTGGATTGTTTCTATCCAATCCATTCTTCTCTCCTCCTTTCTGTCTCCATTATAGTCACTCTACCTCTTTCCTTCTTGACTTTTTCTGCTCTTCTGCAAAAACGGCACAGGACAGTTTGTCCTGTGCCGTTTGTTATTTTGCTAGATTCCTTTTTGCTCCATCACCGAGTATACATACAGCGGTAAGCACTGTTCTAATGCCTGATCGCTTGCCTTGCTGCTGAAACTGCCGTTTGCTGCACCTGCTGCATCAAAGGTCCTGCACTGCTCCATCTGAATCAGTGCATCGGTAAACAGCTCCTGATCCCCTGTTTCCAGTCCGATCAACGCTATCAACGCATAAACAGATGGTGTCTCATAGCTGTATCTCTGAATGGCTGTTCCATCCGCATTGTACTTTGCATAGATGCCGGTGGTGTTCATCGTCTCCTTCAGCCATTCCAGCGTCGCCTTCTTCACCTTGCCCTGCTGTGCCAGATGATATACCGTCATCAGGGATTCGGTGGTGTCGATCACCGTCTTTTTGTAACTCTGTTTGTCTGTATTGTAGGAGGTGCAGTACAGCGGAAACTCTGCACCGAGATAACCCTTCTGCACCAGCGACAGTGCATTTGCACTTAATTTCTCGTCACCCAGCAGTGCGATTGCCGACAGGTTCAGGTCGCTGAGCGCAACCTCTCCGGTGAAATTGCTGTCCTTCACCTTGCTCAGAACAGCCTGACGCAGTGCCATTGCCTGGGTCTCATATCCCTTCCATGCACTCATCGCCTGCAGCAGACGCAGATCATCGCCCAAATCTCCAGTCGAACCGTTTGTGTCCACCCACTGCTTCTGGGTATCCAGCAGCGATTTGTTCAGACTGTTGACCGCATACTGTGCCAGAAAGCTCTGTGCAGTGGAACTGGTGCTGCTCACCGTTGCAGCCTTTTTGACTGTTCCGTCTGCCTTGAGCAGATTGCTCTGTACATAGGACAGCGTCTGTGCATCCGCACCTTTTGTCGCATAATCCAGAATTGCGCGCAGATGATCTTTCGTTTCGATCACATCCGGATAGCAATAGATAATCTCTCCCTCTGGATTGAGCAGCAATGTCGTTGGAATCTGGGTAATGCCCAGCGACTGGAAGGATTTTGCATCGTGGTCATACAGCACCGGCAGACCAGGCTGCTGAGCCTTGATAAAATCTACACCGTCCTGTTTGGTTTCCTTCTTTCCATCAATATAGTCAATCAGATACCACTGTACGTTGTCATATTCGCTCAATACCGGTTTGAGTGTCGGCAGCAGATCAAATTCATGCTGACAATCCGAACACCAGCTTGCCCAATAGGTCACCAGTGTGTATTGTCCTTCTGTGATGTTGATCTTTTTCGCATTTCCGTTCTCATCATAGAACTGATCCTGCGGGATTTTTTCTCCCAGCACCATCTTTGTCGGGTAGCCGGTATATCTTGTTTCCGCTGCACTGGTCACCATCACCAGAACGCTGCCTAACGTGCCCAGCAAAATCGCAGCAGCACAAAAGAGACTGATCAGCCGGCAGAGTTTCTTGGAAAAATTCATCTTTACATTCCCCTTCCTGAACCGGATATTCTATTTTCTTCTATCAGCGCAGTATTTTTCCTGCTTTCTTTTAACTATACACTTTCTTTTTTACCTGCGTCAACCGATTTCCTGCCTTTCACAGCAAATCTGTTTAAAAAAGCCGCCCAATTGAAGTGACCCCCAAAAGTTAGACAATATTTGAAAGTAAAAATTGTTTAAGCAACCGAAAGGGCTTGTTGTCTGTG
>NZ_CALXIN010000016.1 GCF_944388365.1 uncultured Negativibacillus sp.
CGCACGTCTAGTGCGAGAGGACACAAAAGTATATTTTGTGTCCTCTTTTTTAGTTTCCGGTAAATTCCGTCTAGGAGCTAAACACTTTTCTTTTGGTCTTACCTTTTCTTTTAGCAAAGAAAAGGTAAGGGGCACAGTCCCTTTTCGAGGTAGGCGTGGAGCCACTTCCGCCTTCTACAATACATTGCTTTTGTGAGTGGCTCCCAGAGAATGAACTTCGTCCATTCTCCGAACATGATATAAAGAGGACACAAAATGATGTTTTGTGTCCTCTTTTTTAGTCTCTGGTAAATCCCGCCTAGGAGCTAAACACTTTTCTTTGGGATAACTTGCCTAGGAGACAAACACTTTTCTTTTTTCTGCGCAAAGAAAAGAGGAGAGGAAGGAGAAAATTACCTGTTATGGAAAAACTTTCTTGAGAGATAAACACTTTTCTTTTGGTCGGACAAATATGGAACATATTTTGTCCTCTTTTCTATGCAAAGAAAAGGTAAGAAAAGGGAAGGAGGCTTGACGCCTCCTTTTTTGCTTTGCTCTCTTCACTTATGCTTTTACCTCAAAATTGAGGTTGAGTGCCAGCGTGCCTGCACCGATCAGGTTGCCATCCTTGCCAAAGTGCGAAACTGCCAGCTCCATCTCGTTGTCGTACCGGCTGCGTTTGCTGCGGTATTCGTCCAAGATTGCCTGCTGCAGCTGCGGATAACTTTCGATCATCTTGCCGCACAGCACAATGATGTTGGGCGCGTACAGATTGCGCAGCATCTCGATGGCAAGCACCACATACCGCACCGCGTGCATGATAATGTTGATCGCCCAGGTCTCCTGTCTGCCATAGGCTGCAAACAACGTGTCCAGTGTGCAGTTTGGGTCAAACTTGCGCGCGTCCTGCAACAGCGACAGGTCGGACAGATAGGTCTGCAAACATCCGCGCTGTCCGCATTCGCACAGCATTCCGTTTGGGTCGATACAAACGTGACCGATCTCTCCTGCCATGTTGCCCTTGCCGCGGTAGATCTTGCGGCGGATCACCAGACAGGAGCCCACGCCGGAACCGATGTTCAGCAGCGCCACCCGCTTGAGGTTCTGTCCTGCGCCGAAGGTCGCTTCCGCCTGTCCGCGGGCTTTGACCTCGTTGTCCAGCTGAATGTTCTCGATTCCCAGCCGCTCGCGCAGCATCTTGACAAAGCCCACATCCTGCCACTGCAGCTGCGAAGAAAACCGCACGATGCCGCGCTTGCTGTCCACAATGCCTGGACAGACAACACCCAGCACCTCAAACGGCTCCCGCTGGCCCTGAAGCAGCTTTTCTGCCCGCTGGGAAAGCTCCTCCAGCTGGCTGGCACACAGCTCCACCACTTCCTCCGGCGTCAGCTCCGCCAGATTTTCCCGATGCTCGGTCTGCACCAATATTCTGCCGTGGATGTCCATGATGCCCGCCCGAATCCGGTTGCGGTCCAATTCCAGCGCCGGGCTGAGCATCCTGTCCGGCACAATCTGCAGCATCTTGGGACGGCGGCCTACCATGTGTGCCTGTTCCTTTTCGGTTTCCTGGTCGTTTTCCTCCAGCTCGGTCACCACGCCCATCCCGATGAGCTCGTCTGCAATCCTGCCCACCGACATCGGTGTCAGTCCCGTCAGCTTGGACAGCTGCCGGCGGGAGATGCTTCCGCTGCGGTGGATTTCGTGAAATACCAACTGCCGGTTGGAACGCTTCATGTGCTCTTTATCTATCTTCTTGGTCGCTTCCTTCATCATGAAAACCCCTCACTTTTTTCCTTACAAATCGGTGAAATACGACGGTATTTACGCCCAACCTCATTCTGACCGGCAATTTCGGTTATGAAAAAAGGAGGAAAAGTGTTTTCCTCCTTTTTGACAGGGCTTTTCTGAAAAACCGTCGTTGTTCATTCAGGGTGTGGCTGCAGCAATATCAACAAAACATTTTGTCGTATTGTTCATATTATGATATAATCTTACCACTTTTTCATCAAAGCATCAATATTTTCCTGTGAGAATCTATAGTTCTAACAAATTATTGTGCAAAATTGAATAATTATGTACAGGAACCTTTGGCACAACTATTGTTTGGCCTTTGCGCGCATCTTTTCTCCCAGCTTTCTTCCCAATGGGCTGATGCCGATGACAAAGCCGACGGCAGCCGGCAGCACCCAGCCGATTCCCAGCGAAGCCAGCGGCAGCTGCATCACCCAATCGGTCAGGCCGCCCAGCGCGATACCGGCGGTCTTGCAGCCGTCAAAGATGGAAAATGCCAGCGAAAACAGCATGCTCAGCGCATAAACCTCGGTGCGCCCATGCCAGAAGCGGTCAAAGAAGGACAGCAGCACCAGCACGGTGACCAGCGGATACAGCACGACCAGCAGCGGCAGCACCGTATTGAGCAGGGTATCCAGACCGACGTTGGACACTGCCCAGGTGAACAGACAGACCACGGTGATAATTTTGCGGTAGGAAATATTGGGGAACAGCTTTGCAAAGTAGTTGCCGAACGAGGTAGTCAGTCCGATCGAGGTGGTCAGGCAGGCCAGCACCACAGCAGCACCCAGGATGACATTTCCCCATTTGCCAAACAGCTGATGCACCGCATAGTTTAACAGCACGCCGCCGTTGGAGAAGGCTTCCATGCTGGAGGTCTGCGCACCTACCATGCACAGCGCGCCATACACAAGACACAGCAGCACAACGGAGATGATGCCGACGACGACGGTATAGTGCACCATCTGCTTGTGGTCCTGCACACCCTTTTCACGGAAGATGTCGATGACGATGATGGCAAATACCAGCGCTGCAAAGCCATCCAGCGCAAGATATCCCTGCAGCAGACCTTCGATGAACGGGCCGTTTGCATAGGTGACCGACGACTCCACGATCGGTCCCAAGGGATTTAGCAGCGCACCTACAAAGATGACCGCAATGGACAACAGCAGCAGCGGGCTCATGACCTTGCCGACGATGTCGATGATTTTGGTGGGCTTGAGCGAAAAGAGATAGGTCACCGCAAAAAAGATGGCGGTGTAAATCAACATTGGTACAAAGCGGGAGCTGTCCTCGGGCAGAAACGGAACGGCGCCGATCTCAAACGAAACCGAACCGGTTCTGGGCAGCGCAAACAGCGGACCCAACAGCAGATAGACTGCCGCGGTCAAAAAGACGCCGAGCTTGCGTCCGGCGCGTCCGATCAGGTCATCCATGCTGTTGCCGGCCATAACGACCGCCAGAATGCCCAGCACGGCAAGTCCTGCGTCGGTGATGATGAAGCCCAGCAGCGCCAGCGGCGCCTGGGTACCTGCCTGCTGTCCCAGATTTGGTGGGAAAATCATATTGCCCGCACCAAAAAAGATCGAAAACAGCATGAAGGATGCATAGATCAACTGCTTTGTACTCAATTTCTGATTCATTTTGTCTCACGTCCCTTTCCATAAAATAGCTAGGTATTGTTTTTATTTTAGTATGTTTCTGTCGGTATTGTCAATTATGTTCCAATTTTCCACCCTCAAAAATAGTAAAAATATGCATTCATACAAAAAAGTGCTACTACGGGAAAGTTTCTCTAATTTTTCACAAAAATAAAGTAAATGTTTACTTTTTGACAGTCCCCTTCTTCCCCTGTGCTTTGATGAAAATAAAATATCCGCTCGATTTTTTATGCTTTTTGCCAAGGGATTTCGCCCTGTTTTGCCGGATTTTCGCTGTTTTCCCGCAGATTTTACCGTTATTTTTTATAAATATCAGTTTTATATCTGTCTGTATTTACTATATTTTGCCGAGGTGTTTTGCTGTTTCCCCATGGCAGTTCGGCGCAGGAATTCTTGCATCGGCGGGCGGCTTGTGCTATACTGTCTGTAACAAATAATAAGCGTTTACATTACTTTTTACAAAATGGCGCTTGCAACATTGTTTGATTTCCCATTTGGGAAGAAAATGGATACAAAGGGAGGATCTGTACTTATGAACTCTTTGAATTTGATCGAAGCACTTTCCAATGCGTATGGTGCCTGCGGCTTTGAAGATCAGGTCGTTGACATCGCAAAACAGTTTGTCGAGGAAGAACAGCTGGGCTCTTTCCGCCGCGACTGCAACCTCAACGTCTACATCAATGAGGTCAAGGAAACCGGCAAGAAACCGGTCGTCATGGTGGATGCACACAGCGACGAGGTCAGCTTTATTGTTCAGGCCATCAAGCCAAACGGCACCCTGCACTTTTTGCCTCTGGGCGGCTGGTCCAACTACACCGTACCTGCCCACAAGGTAAAGGTTCAGACCTACGACGGCAAATGGGTTTCCGGTATCGTTGCCAGCACCCCAGTTCATTTCCTGTCCGCTGACAAAAAGAATGCCTGCCCAACCATCGCTGACATGGTCATCGACATCGGTGCAACCTCCAAAGAAGAGGTAGAGAAGGTATTCAACATCCACATCGGCGCACCAATCGTTCCAGATGTCACCTTCGAGTACAACGAACAGACCGGCGTTATGCTGGGCAAGGCTTTTGACAACCGTCTGGGCTGTGCAGCTGTTCTGGACACCATGAAGGATCTGAAAGGTGCTTCGCTGGATGTCGATGTTGTCGGCGTTCTGTCCTCCCAGGAGGAGATCGGCGAGCGCGGCGCATTTGTTACCCGCGACGTTGTCAAACCGGACATCGCTATCTGCTTTGAGGGATGCCCAGCAGACGACACCTTCACTCCGGACTACTTCATTCAGACTGCCATGAAGAAAGGCCCAATGCTGCGCCACTTCGACAAGTCGATGGTCACCAACCCACGCTTCCAGCGCTTCTCTCTGGAACTCGGCCGTGAGCTTGGCATTCCGGTTCAGGAGTCGGTACGTTCCGGCGGCGGCACCAACGGCGGTCCAATCCATCTGTCCAACGGCGGCGTTCCGGTCATCATCATCGGTGTTCCGGTTCGTTACATCCATTCTCACCACGGCTTTGCAGCAATGGTTGACTATGAGAACAGCGTCAAACTGGCAGTGGAGATCATCAAACGCCTCAACGACGAAACCATCAAGTCGTTCTAATCTTTGCAAATCTCACACAATACTGCGATATAAAGAAAAACACCGAGGAAAGAAATTTCCTCGGTGTTTTTCTTTGTGGATGAATCTAAAAAGAGGGGAATTCTTAACTGTTTGGCACCAGCACGGCACTGTCCCAATAGTATCCCTGCTGGGCAAGTGCACCTTTGTCCAGTGCAATTTCATTGTTGAGACTGCGCATCGAGTCCTCATACGACTGCACAATGCTGTTGTACTGCTCCTGGTCGATGAAGCCTTCGTTGTAGTCCCGCTCGGCATCCAGAACCTGTGCATCCATCTGGTTGTATTCGTTGATGAGCGCACCCAGCTGTCGGATCGGGTCCTCCAACTCGGGACGGTCGCCCTGTATCACCTGCTGCACCCGCACCTCGGTGGTGCCTTCATTGAGCGTCTGGATGCTCTGGGTGTAGTCGTTCATGTTGATTTTCCAGTTCTTGAACATCTGGCGCAGGTCGCTAAACTCCATCTCCATCTGAAGGATGTCCGATGGGGAAATATTCTCCTTCTCCTCGATGGTCACCTCTCCGTTGTCCGTTGGAGAAATGACGGTGACCTCCGGCTGCAACATCAGCTCCTCCTGCAGCCGATCGTTTTCGCTCTGCAGGTCCTCCAGCTGCCAGGTCAGCTGCTGGATTTCGCTCTGTGCTTCCTCATATTTCTGCCGCCAGCTCTCATTTTCGCTGGGCAGATAACCGTAGTTGCGGATCAGCTCCACATTTGCAAATTTGACGCCGCCATCGACGCCCAGATAGACGCCGTCTCCTTCGTCGCTGACCAGGCTGACCGTCTCGGGCACCTCCAGAATCAGCGAGGACTGGGAGGACATGCCCTCGTAAACCAGCTGCATCAGCATCTCACGGCTGAGCAGCGGCTGTTTATCCTGTTTGGTGATGATGATTTGGGCAGTATCGCCCTCGGTAGTCACCTCCACCGCATATTCGGTCAGTGGGTCTTGGAGGTAATGCAGGCGGATGATGCCGTCCGAGGAATTTCTGACCTCGACAAACTGCATCCCGCTTTGCTGACAGATGAGCTCAAGCTGGGTGATTCCGGCGGAAAGCTCCTTCACCTGATATTCCTGCTGGGTTCCCTCGGTCACTGCCCGATTATACAGTCCGACCATCTCCTGACCTGCCTTTGGCAGCGAAACGACCAAACCTCCGACGCCGACTAGCAGACAGCCGGCAGCTGCAAGCAATGCTTTTCTCATCTCTGCTCCTCCTCTCTCTCTGCCGGTTCAGTGGGAACCGGCGTTGTCTGCGGCAGCGCCATCAGCTCCGGCTGTGATGCCGTCTGCTCCGGCTGTGATGCCGTCTGCTCCGCCTGTGTTTCTTGTGCAGCAGGTTCCCGTGGAGTCACCAGCCAGCTTTCTACCTTATGCAGCAGACGCTTCCACAAGCCCTTGGTCTTGCGGTAAGCGCGGGCGGTCCACAGCTTCCAGCGCTTGAGCAAAAACCACACCAGCATCGCTGCCAGCACATCCAGTCCGATACCTGCAAGGCTGCCAAACAGCATCGAAGCTCCTGCCCAGGTACCCAGACCCCAGCCGACGACGCCCGACAGAATGATCATGGCAAGCAGACCCAGTGCCAGAGCCACCGCACCGGCCAGTCCCACCAGCAGTACTGCCAGCACAAAGGCGCTCAAACTGATCCATACTGCCGACAGGCAGCTCAGCGCCGTCATCAGCACCACCGAGGACAGCGCACAGAACCACCACTGGCACAGATGGCCCATCGAGCAGGAAAAGCGTTTCCACAGCTTCTGTAAGGCGTTGTGCGGCTTTTTTGTCTTTTGCTTTGGTTCTTTCTCAGGTTTTGGCTGCGGCGCTTCTTCAGGCTGCTCTGGCGGTGCAGCTTCGGCATCCGATTTTTCGGCTTTGCCGCGGTCCCATTCCAAAAAGCGATTTTCCAGGTCCTTAAAAGTTTCCTTTGCTGCTTCCCATGGATTTTTCTTTTCACCGCTGCGCGGTGGAATATAGTGCTCTGCACCCTGTTCGGCGCTCTCCTCGATCAGCTGCTGTGCCACCAGCTCAGGGTCGCCCAGCTTGGCTGCAATCTCCACATCCTGTTTGCTCTGGCGGCGGCCTTCCTCAAAGTATTCGGCGTAATCGCGCATGATGTCCTCGATCTCTTCCCGCGACAGCTTGTGCTTGAGACACGCTTCCAGCTTTTCCAGATATTCCTGCTTATTCAACTACCTCACCTCTCAAAATATCGTTGACCATCTTTGAAAAATCCTGCCAGTCATCCTTGAGCGAACCCAGATATCCCCTGCCCTTTTCGGTCATGTGGTAATATTTGCGGGCGGGTCCGACGGTGCTCTCCTTGAGGTAGGTCACAAAATATTCCTCCTGGGTCAGCCGCCGAAGAATCGGATAGACCGTTCCCTCGTTGATCTCGGTGTAGCAGGCAATGCTCTGTACAATTTCGTAGCCGTACATATCCTTGCGTTCGATGAGCGCAAGGATACACATTTCGATGATTCCTTTGCGAAACTGTGTATTCATTCCCTTCCCTCCCATGGCTAAATTATAGCACAGTACCTTGCACTACACAATACCTAGCTAACTTTAATACTATACAAATCTGAATAGCAGTTTTTATGATTTTTTGTCAAATGTCGGTTCAAGGGCACAAAAAAACTCCTGCGACAAATCTGTCGCAGGAGTTTTCAACTGTCGATGGTTAAAAGTTACATTGCCTCGGTCATCAGCACTGGAGAAACGATATAGTATCCCAGCTTATCGGAGGTGAAGCAGACCAGGCTGTTTTCCTCATCATATTCGGACTGGATACGCTTGAGGCTGCCGTCGACCACCTCATAGACATAGCTATCACCCTTCTGAGCTGGCAGGCAGACGCGGCCAGGCTCCTCAAAGGTATCCTCATCGCCCATAAAGTTGTAGCACTGGATATCGAAGGATTTATAGCGGTTGGCAATCTCACTGTCAAAGCTGCGGTCGAGGTTGAGATAGATCGTCTGACCCTCCGGCAGCACCGCGTTTTTGAAGATGACGTTGTTTCCAAAGGAGAGGGTGACCGCTTCGCCGTTGTACAGATCACCCGCTTTGAGGTTCATCGGGGAGGAGATCTCATTGACCACACCTGGAACAATCTCCTTGGTCACATTGCCAAAGCGGAACGGAATAGTCAGCACCGAGCGGCAGTCGTTCTGGTCGTCGCACAGAGTGATCGAGGACACACAGGAGATGACCTCGGACTGTGGCAGCGACGCTGCAAAGTCGATGGCGACGGTCAGTGTACCGGTTTCGGTCGCCCAGCGGACGTTGGAAATCGCCTTACTGTCGATACCATAGGTATAAAACGACCAGTTGGACGGGCGGGATTTCTGCGCATAGGCCTTGCCTGTCTGGGTATTTATCAACGGCAGATAGAGGGTATCATCAGGATAGAAGAAGTATTCCTCCTGTGCTTCGATCGTCTGCTGCTGTGGAATGGACAGTGCTCGCGCCGTCTGAGCGGTATGTTTGAGCACTGCACCCTGCAGCCGGAGTTCGTAGGTATTTTCCAGCATCGAAATCGGTGCTGCCGTTGTAATCATCATATTCAGTGGGATCTGCGCATAGGAAACGGCACTCATTCCCACCACCAGCATCGCTGCTACACCAAGCATCGTCATCTTTTTCACTAATTTCATTCCGTGCCGCCTCCTTTCCTGATATCATTCTATTCATCTGCGCCGGAATAAATTCAAAGATTATTTGCTTTCTTCTTCCCAGTATACACTATTGATTACAATTTTACAAGCAATAATTTCAATTTCTGTAATCTGGTTGTCATTTTTGTTTCTTTTCCGTACCATTTTTGTAAATATCTCCGAATAAGATTTCCAAAAGTTTACAAGTATCACAGAATACTGTGGAGGCAAAAAAAGAGGCACAGCCCAAAGGCTGTACCTCTTTGTGTTAGGTTACTCTCGAAAGAATAAGCCGAAATTATTCAACGATCTTGGTAACAACGCCGGAACCTACGGTTCTCCCACCCTCACGGATAGCGAAACGCAGACCTTCTTCGATAGCGATTGGAGTGATCAGCTCAACGTCCATCTCAACGTTATCGCCAGGCATGCACATCTCAACGCCTTCTGGCAGTTTGATGATACCGGTTACGTCGGTAGTTCTGAAGAAGAACTGTGGTCTGTAGTTGTTGAAGAATGGGGTATGACGGCCACCTTCATCTTTTTTCAGAACGTAAACCTGACCATGGAATCTGGTGTGTGGATGGATGGAACCTGGTTTGCACAGAACCTGACCACGTTTGATGTCAGTTCTCTGAACACCACGGAGCAGAGCACCGATGTTGTCGCCAGCCTCAGCGTAGTCGAGCAGTTTTCTGAACATCTCGATACCGGTAACAACGGTCTTCATCTTTTCTTCCTGCAGACCAACGATTTCAACCTCGTCAGACAGTTTCAGAACGCCTCTCTCAACTCTACCAGTAGCAACGGTACCACGGCCGGTGATGGTGAAGATATCCTCAACAGGCATCAGGAATGGCATGTCTTCGTTTCTTTCTGGGGTTGGGATGTATTCGTCAACAGCATCCATCAGTTTGTAGATTGGCTCGTAAGCTGGATCGGAAGGATCGTCTGGTGCTTCCAGAGCTTTCAGAGCGGAACCGCAAACGATTGGAGTGTCATCGCCTGGGAATTCGTACTCGTTGAGCAGGTCACGGATTTCCATCTCTACCAGTTCGAGCAGTTCTGGGTCGTCAACCTGGTCAGCTTTGTTCATGAATACTACGATGTAAGGAACGCCTACCTGACGGGAGAGCAGGATGTGCTCACGGGTCTGTGGCATTGGGCCGTCTGCAGCGGATACAACCAGGATAGCGCCGTCCATCTGAGCAGCACCAGTGATCATGTTCTTAACGTAGTCAGCATGTCCTGGGCAGTCAACGTGAGCATAGTGTCTCTTGTCGGTCTCGTACTCAACGTGAGCGGTGTTGATTGTGATACCACGCTCTCTCTCTTCTGGAGCTTTATCGATGTTAGCGTAGTCTTCGAATTTAGCCTGGCCTTTGAGGGACAGAGCTTTGGTGATAGCAGCGGTCAGAGTGGTTTTACCGTGGTCAACGTGACCGATAGTACCAATGTTAACATGTGGCTTAGTTCTTTCGAATTTAGCTTTTGCCATTGTGGTTTCCTCCCTTTTAAACACGGGGCGCTTCCGGCGTTTGCCGGAAGGGCTTCCCGTAGTCATATTTGTATATGTTACAATTCGTATTGTAACAATTTATGGTTTAAAAATCAAGAGCAATCCTATAAAAAAGCAGAATTATCCCCTGAAAAAGTGCATAAATGCACTATTTTAGGTCCGGTCGGACCAATTACTCACCTTTTGTTCTGGAAGAGATGATCTTGTCAGCAATGCTCTTTGGAACTTCTACATAGTGAGAAGGCTCCATGGTGTACTGACCACGACCCTGTGTCTTGGAACGCAGGTCGGTTGCATAACCGAACATCTCGGACAGTGGAACAAATGCGTTGACCTGCTGTACACCGTGTCTAGCATCCATACCCTGGATCTGGCCACGACGGGAGTTCAGGTCACCGATAACATCACCCAGATAATCGTCTGGAGTGATAACGGTTACTTTCATGATAGGCTCGAGCAGTACCGGATCGCCCTTTCTCATAGCCTCTTTGAACGCCATAGAACCAGCGATCTTGAATGCCATTTCGGAGGAGTCTACCTCGTGGAAAGAACCATCGTACAGCTCAACCTTAACGTCAACAACCGGATATGCTGCCAGGATACCAGCCTGCATAGCGCCCTGGATACCTGCGTCAACAGCAGGGATGTATTCCTTCGGAATTGCACCACCAACAACGTTGTTGACAAACTCGTAGCCCTTGCCGGACTCGTTCGGGGTAACTTTGATCTTAACGTGACCGTACTGACCTTTACCACCGGACTGACGAGCGTATTTCATATCGACATCAGCAGGTTTTCTCATGGTCTCTTTGTAAGCTACCTGAGGTTTACCTACGTTAGCCTCTACCTTGAACTCACGCAGCAGACGGTCAACGATGATCTCCAGATGGAGCTCACCCATACCAGCGATGATGGTCTGACCGGTTTCTTCGTCTGTGTAAGTCTTGAAGGTTGGGTCTTCCTCTGCCAGTTTAGCCAGAGCAATACCCATCTTTTCCTGACCAGCTTTGGTCTTTGGCTCGATTGCTACACGGATAACTGGATCTGGGAATTCCATAGACTCGAGGATGATCGGGTATTTTGGATCACAGAGAGTATCACCGGTAGTAACCTTCTTGATACCTACTGCAGCAGCGATATCACCTGCGTAGCAAGCTTCGATATCTTTTCTGTGGTTAGCATGCATCTGCAGAATACGGCCCATTCTTTCGGTGTGGCCTTTGGTTGCGTTGAGGACGGTGTCGCCGGTGTTGACGATACCGGAGTATACGCGGAAGAAGCAGAGCTTACCTACATATGGGTCAGTTGCAATCTTGAATGCAAGTGCTGCAAATGGAGCGTCATCGGAAGATGGTCTGTCCTCTTCCTCTTCGCTGTCCAGGCTGACACCTTTGATGTCTGGTACATCGGTTGGAGCCGGCATGTAGTCAACGATTGCATCCAGAAGTTTCTGAACGCCCTTGTTCTTATAAGAAGTACCGCAGCAGATTGGAACCATACGGTTAGCCAGAGTGTCAACACGGATTGCGTGTTTGATCTCTTCGATGGTCAGTTCCTCACCGTTGAGGTATTTTTCCATCAGTTCCTCGTCCTGTTCACAGATGGACTCGATCATCTTGGTACGATATTCCTCAGCCTGATCCTTCATGTTATCCGGGATCTCTACAACAGAGATGTCCTTGCCCAGGTCATCGTTGTAGATATAAGCTTTCATCTCTACCAGGTCGATCAGGCCTTCGAAGAAAGCCTCAGAACCGATTGGCAGCTGAATCGGAACAGCGTTACATTTCAGACGGTCATGGATCATGCTCAGAACATTATAGAAGTCTGCGCCCATGATATCCATCTTGTTTACATAGATCATTCTTGGAACGTGGTATTTATCAGCCTGGCGCCATACAGTCTCAGACTGTGGCTCAACGCCGCCCTTTGCACACATTACTGTTACAGAACCGTCGAGGACGCGCAGGGAACGCTCTACCTCTACTGTAAAGTCAACGTGTCCGGGAGTATCGATGATGTTGATACGATGGCCTTTCCAGTAACAGGTGGTTGCAGCGGAAGTAATTGTAATACCTCTCTCCTGCTCCTGCACCATCCAGTCCATGGTTGCGCTTCCGTCGTGAGTCTCACCGATCTTGTGGTTGATACCGGTGTAGTACAGAATACGCTCGGTGGTGGTGGTTTTACCAGCATCGATGTGCGCCATTATGCCGATGTTACGAGTCATAGCTAATGCAACGTCTCTTGGCATATTGTCCTCCTTCGCAATCTTGTCAATATATTCGGGTAGTAAAAAACCAGAATCAGTACAGGATACAGCGCCCGTTGTGCGGGCGCTGTGCTCCCGAAACTGTCCTGATTAGAATCTGTAATGTGCGAAAGCTTTGTTTGCTTCAGCCATCTTGTGAGTATCCTCACGTTTTTTAACTGCACCGCCGGTACCATTGATTGCATCAATGATCTCGCCAGCCAGACGCTCTTTCATGGTTTTCTCAGAACGAGCTCTGGAGTAGTTGGTCAGCCAACGCAGACCCAGGGTCTGTCTTCTTGCCGGACGAACTTCCATTGGTACCTGGTAGGTAGCACCACCGATACGGCGAGCTTTTACCTCCAGAACTGGCATGATGTTTTCCAGAGCTTCTTTGAAAGCTTCCAGAGCATCTTTGCCTGTCTTCTCGTTTACGATTTCGAATGCACCATAGACGATCTTCTGGGCAACACCCTTCTTACCGTCGTACATGATATTGTTGATCAAACGTGTTACCAGTTTCGAGTTGTACATCGGATCTGGCAGTACATCACGTTTAGCGATTTGACCTCTTCTTGGCACTTCGCTTCCCTCCTTCACAGTCTGAATTCATAGGTACTCGAAAGTGACAAAACTCCCGTTTAGCCATTGTGAAGTCTTCTATGCCGCCAAGCACAGGTGCTCCCTGTTTTTGGCTATATAAAAGCTCACATGAGCGATTGTTGTCGATTTAAGACGGAGTTTTATTACTTCTTCTTTGGACGTTTTGCACCGTATTTGGAACGGCTCTGCATTCTGTTGGCTACACCCTGAGTATCGAGTGTACCGCGGATGATGTGGTAACGAACACCAGGGAGGTCCTTTACACGGCCGCCACGGATCAGAACAACGGAGTGTTCCTGAAGGTTGTGACCGATACCCGGAATGTAAGCGGTAGCTTCGATTCCGTTGGAAAGTCTTACTCTGGCAACTTTACGCAGCGCGGAGTTTGGTTTCTTTGGTGTCTGGGTTCTGATTGCAGTACATACACCACGTTTCTGTGGAGAATTCTGGTCGATTGCTTCTCTCTTCAGGGAGTTCCATCCTTTCAGAAGAGCTGGAGCTGTGGACTTTTTCTCTACAGACTCTCTGCCTTTACGAACTAACTGGTTAAAGGTTGGCATATTGCACCTCCTTGCTAAAGTTTATAAAATTTTTCCATGTGAGGTCAGGCCCCACAATTAAATATTCTATCATTCAATGTCCATTATGTCAACAAATTTTCATTCGACGTTTATACCAATTTTCCGCCTTCTAACGCCCTTTTCCTTATACAATCCGAAACATTTCGCCTGCCAGTATGCCCTTTTGCCGCCGCCTTATACATCAGCAATGCGTTTTTTTAAAAAAGAGGACCGGAAAATCCGGTCCTCTTTAACATCAATATGCGATTTGCTTACAGTGCAGCAGGAGCATCGTCCTGTGCAGCTTCTACGATAACGTCGCTTCCTGGAACGGTTTCGGCAGCCTCCTGGATGGAACTTTCTGCCTCTTCCTCGGTTTCGATATACTCGATGATGCCGGTACCTGCCGGAATCAGCTTACCGATGATGACGTTTTCTTTCAGACCGCTGAGCGGGTCAACCTTGCCCTTGATAGCAGCTTCGGTCAGAACACGGGTGGTCTCCTGGAAGGAAGCAGCCGACATGAACGAATCGGTTGCCAGCGAAGCCTTGGTGATACCCATCAGTACAGCGTGAGCAACCGCCGGTTTGCGGTGGATGCCGTCCTGTGCCTCGAGTGCCAGCAGCTCCTCGTTTGCCTCACGCAGCTCGGATTTGTCGATCAGCGAGCCGGTGATCAGGCGGGTATCGCCGCCGTCGTCGATGCGAACCTTGCGCATCATCTGACGAACGATAACCTCGATGTGCTTGTCGTTGATATCTACACCCTGTGTACGGTAAACGCGCTGTACCTCTTTGATGAGGTAGTCCTGTACTGCCAGCTCGCCGCTGACTGCCAGAACCTCGCCTGGTTCTACCGAACCTTCGGTGATCAGCTGGCCTTTTTCGACGTACTGACCTTCTTCAACGATGATCTTGTAGTCGAACGGTACGATCTTGGTGAATACCTCGCCGTCTGCGCTGGTGACGTTGACGGTGTTGGCTCCCTTGTGATCCAGACGGAAGTTTGCGATACCGGAAACATGGCTGATGATCGCAGCATTCTTTGGTTTTCTTGCCTCGAACAGCTCCTCAACCCTTGGAAGACCCTGGGTAATATCGCTTGCCGAAGCAACACCGCCGGTGTGGAAGGTACGCATGGTCAGCTGGGTACCAGGCTCACCGATCGACTGTGCCGAGATAACGCCGACTGCCTCACCGATGCCAACCGGCTGGCCGTTTGCAAGGTTTGCGCCGTAGCATTTTGCACAGACGCCCTTCTTAGCCTGACAGTTGAGGATGGAGCGGATCTTGACCTGAGTGATGCCTGCGTCGACGATCTTCTGTGCGGTCTTTTCGTCGATCATCTTCTCGCGGGTTGCCAGCACTTCGCCGGTCTGCGGATGAACGACGTCGTCAGACAGGTAGCGTCCGGTCAGACGCTCTGCCAGACTTTCGATGACACGGCCGCTGTCCTCGATGTCATAAACCATGATGCCTTCGTGAGTGCCGCAGTCGTCGCAGCGGATGATAACATCCTGCGATACGTCAACCAGACGACGGGTCAGGTAACCGGAGTCCGCAGTACGCAGCGCGGTATCTGCCAGACCTTTACGAGCGCCTCGGGAGGACTGGAAGTACTCCAAGATGTTCAGGCCTTCACGGTAGTTAGATTTAATTGGAATTTCGATCGCTTTACCGGAGGTGTTTGCGATCAGTCCGCGCATACCGGCCAGCTGTCTGATCTGCTCCATGGAGCCTCGAGCACCGGAATCTGCGAACATATAAATTGGGTTTCTCTCACCAAAGGTGGTGCTCAGTTCCTTCTTAACCGCATCGGTGGTATCGTTCCATACCTTGATGACACGGTCGTAACGAACGTCGTCCGAGATCAGACCACGGTCGTACTGACGTTTGATCTGTGCAACCTTTTCGTCTGCCTGTGCGATCAGCTCCTGTTTGTTTGCAGGAATCAGCGCGTCGCGAACTGCGACGGTCAGGCCGCTCCTGGTGGAATATTTAAAGCCCTGGTTTTTGATCTTGTCCAGAACCTCGGAGGTCTTGACGGTACCGCAGGCGCGGATACATTTATCAATGATCTTTCCGAGCTCTTTCTTTCTGACGAGGAAGGCAACCTCCAGGTCAAACTGCTTCTCGGAATCGGTTCTGTCGACAAAGCCCAGATCCTGTGGAATCGGGTCGTTGAAGATGATACGGCCGACGGTCGCATCGATGATGCGGCTGATGGTCTTGCCGTTGATCTCCTTGGATACGCGGACCTTGATCGGAGCATGCAGGCCGACAACGCCGGTGTCGTAAGCCATCTTTGCCTCGTCAAAGTTGCGGAATACCTTGCCTGCACCTGGCTCGTCGTCGCGGACCATGGTCAGGTAGTAGGAACCGAGGATCATATCCTGTGTCGGGATGGTAACAGGACGGCCGTCGGAAGGTTTGAGCAGGTTTCCTGCTGCCAGCATCAGGAAGCGGGCCTCTGCCTGTGCCTCTGCGGACAGTGGGAGGTGGATCGCCATCTGGTCGCCGTCGAAGTCGGCGTTAAATGCGGTACATACCAGTGGATGCAGGCGGATTGCACGGCCTTCGACCAGGATTGGTTCGAATGCCTGAATACCCAGACGGTGCAGGGTAGGCGCACGGTTTAAGAGAACCGGATGGTTCTTGATGACAACTTCCAGTGCGTCCCAAACTTCCTTCATGGAAGCGCGGTCAACCATCTTGCGGGCATTCTTGATGTTGGTGGCGATCTCCTGGTCAACCAGACGTTTCATAACGAATGGTTTAAACAGCTCGAGCGCCATCTCTTTTGGCAGACCGCACTGATACATCTTCAGGTCCGGTCCAACAACGATTACCGAACGTCCGGAGTAGTCAACACGTTTACCAAGCAGGTTCTGACGGAAACGACCCTGTTTACCTTTGAGCATGTCGGACAGGGATTTGAGCGGACGGTTGTTCGGGCCGGTGACCGGTCTGCCGTGGCGTCCGTTGTCGATGAGGGCATCGACCGATTCCTGCAGCATTCTCTTTTCGTTGCGGACGATGATGTCCGGTGCGCCCAGCTCGATGAGCTTTTTCAGACGGTTGTTGCGGTTGATGACTCTGCGGTACAGGTCATTTAAGTCGCTGGTAGCAAAACGTCCGCCGTCGAGCTGTACCATTGGACGGATATCCGGTGGGATGACCGGAACAACGTCCATAATCATCCAGGACGGCTTGTTGCCGCTCAGACGGAACGCCTCAACAACTTCCAGACGCTTTAAGATTCTTGCGCGCTTCTGGCCGACAGGAAGGGTTTCCAGCTCGTCCTTGAGCTCGCGGGAGAGCTGTTCGAGGTCGATGTCCTCGAGCAGCTTTTTGATTGCCTCCGCGCCCATCGAAGCCTCAAACTCGTCCTCGTAAGCCTCGCGCATATCGCGGTATTCCTTCTCGGAAAGAAGGGTGTATTTTTTCAGGTTGGTGGTACCTGGATCGGTAACGATGTAGGATGCAAAGTACAGTACCTTTTCCAGCAGTCTTGGCGACATGTTCAAAAGCAGACCCATACGGGAGGAAGTGCCCTTGAAGTACCAGATATGAGAAACCGGAGCTGCCAGTTCGATGTGACCCATTCTTTCGCGGCGGACCTTGGACTTTGTGACCTCAACGCCGCAGCGTTCACAGATCTTGCCCTTGTAGCGCAGGCGTTTGTACTTGCCGCAGTAGCACTCCCAGTCCTTTGTAGGACCAAAGATTCGCTCACAGAACAGACCATCACGTTCTGGTTTCAGGGTGCGGTAGTTGATGGTTTCCGGTTTTTTTACCTCACCGTAGGACCATTCCCTGATTTTTTCCGGAGAAGCCAAGCCGATTTTAATAGACTCGAATACATTAAATTCCATTTACGACCCCTTCTTCCTTAAATTACATATTATCATCACTGTCATCAATGCCAAAATCGGAGAACTCATCCAGCAGGCTGCCAAAGTCGTCGTCCTCCGGCAGGTCAGGATGCTCCACTGCAAAGCTGTCCTCAAACTCGGAATCGACTGCCACATTCTCGCTTTCAAAGGTGGTGCCGTCGTCCTCCTGGTAATGCTCATTGCCGTTAAAGCCCATGTCATCATCCAGATCCTGTTTGAGGTCGATCTCCTCGTTGTTCTTATCCAATACCTTAACATCCAGCGACAGCGACTGAAGCTCTTTGATGAGTACCTTGAAGGATTCCGGGATGCCTGGTTTCGGAACGTTTTTGCCCTTGACGATTGCCTCGAAGGTTTTAACACGTCCGATGACATCGTCCGATTTTACAGTCAAGATTTCCTGCAGGGTGTAAGCAGCGCCGTAAGCCTCCAGCGCCCAAACCTCCATCTCACCGAAACGCTGACCACCAAACTGCGCTTTACCGCCCAGAGGCTGCTGGGTAACCAGCGAGTACGGACCGGTGGAACGGGCATGGATCTTATCGTCTACCAGGTGATGCAGCTTGAGGTAGTACATATAGCCGACGGTGACCGGATTGTCGAACGGCTCACCGGTACGTCCGTCATAGACGGTGGTCTTGCCGTCGCCGCGCAGTCCTGCCAGCTCCAGACACTCTTTGATGTCGTTTTCGTTTGCACCGTCAAAGACCGGTGTCATGATCTTCCAGTTAAGCTCTGCGGCTGCACGTCCCAGATGGACCTCCAGCACCTGACCGATGTTCATACGCGAAGGTACGCCCAGAGGGTTGAGCACGATGTCCAGCGGACGACCGTCTGCCAGGAACGGCATATCCTCCTGCGGCAGGATTCTGGAAACAACACCCTTGTTTCCGTGGCGTCCCGCCATCTTGTCGCCGACAGAAATCTTACGTTTCTGAGCGATGTAGCAGCGAACCACCATATTAACACCAGGCGAAAGCTCGTCGGAGTTTTCTCTTGTAAATACTTTTACGTCAACGATGATACCATATTCACCGTGTGGAACACGCAGGGAGGTATCACGGACTTCTCTTGCTTTTTCACCGAAGATGGCGCGCAGCAGTCTTTCCTCGGCGTTGAGCTCGGTTTCACCCTTTGGTGTAACCTTACCAACGAGGATATCGCCGGAGTGAACCTCAGCACCGATGCGGATGATACCGCGGTCGTCCAGCTCTTTGAGGGCATCCTCGCCGACGTTTGGAATGTCGCGGGTGATCTCTTCCGGTCCGAGCTTGGTGTCACGCGCTTCGATCTCGTGCTCCTCGATGTGGATGGAGGTGTAGACGTCGTCGCGGACCATGCGTTCGTTCAGAAGAACCGCGTCCTCGTAGTTGTAGCCTTCCCAGGTCATAAAGCCGATCAGCGCGTTTTTACCCAGCGAGATCTCGCCGTTGCTGGTCGCAGGACCATCTGCCAGTACCTGACCGACGCTGACGCGTTCGCCGGCGCTGACGATTGGACGCTGATTGAAGCAGGTGCCCTGGTTGGAGCGCAGGAATTTGATGACATGGAAGTTTTTGAGCTCGCCGTCGTCGGTGCGGACCACGATCTTGGTTGCATCGACGCGCTCAACGACGCCGTTGACGTCGGAAACGACGCAGACGCCCGAGTCTACTGCTGCCTTGTACTCCATACCGGTACCGACGATTGGGTTCTCGGTCTTCAGAAGCGGCACTGCCTGACGCTGCATGTTCGCACCCATCAGAGCTCGGTTGGTATCGTCGTTTTCAAGGAATGGGATCATCGCTGTTGCAACAGAAACTACCATCTTTGGCGATACATCCATGTAGTCAACCTGTTCGCGCTCAACGATCTTAACCATGTCGCGGTGACGAACCGAAACCATCTTGTTTGCAAAGGTGTTTTCCTCGGTCAGCGGTTCGTTTGCCTGTGCGACGATGAATTCATCCTCGCGGTCGGCAGTCATATATTCTACCTCATCGAGCACCTTGCCGGTTTCCTTGTCTACACGGCGGTACGGAGCCTCGATGAAGCCGTATTTGTTGATTCTTGCAAAGGTAGCCAGGTAGGAGATCAGACCGATGTTAGGACCTTCTGGGGTCTCTACCGGACACATTCTTCCGTAGTGGCTGTAGTGTACGTCTCGAACCTCGAAACCTGCACGGTCACGGGACAGACCGCCAGGACCCAGCGCAGACAGACGTCTCTTGTGGGTCAGCTCAGCCAGAGGGTTGTTCTGGTCCATGAACTGGGACAGCGGCGAGGAACCGAAGAATTCCTTGATCGACGCAACCACCGGACGGATGTTGATCAGCGCCTGTGGAGTGATGGTCTCCATATCCTGTGCCTGGGTGGTCATTCTCTCACGGATGACACGCTCCATACGGGAGAAGCCGATGCGGAACTGGTTCTGCAGCAGCTCGCCGACCGAACGGATTCTTCTGTTGCCCAGATGGTCGATGTCATCGGTGGTGCCGATGCCGTTGCCCAGACAGCAGACGTAGTTGATGGTGGCAAAGATGTCATCCTTGATGATGTGCTTTGGAATCAGGTCGTCAGCTCTGTCGACGATCATCTGACGCAGCTCCTCATCGGAGTTGCAGCTGTCCAGAATCTCGCACAGTACCGAGAAGCGAACCTTCTCGTTGACGCCGATCTCTTCCAGCTCCTCCTCGGTGTAGCAGGAGGTGTAGTCCAGCAGGTTTACCATGCCGTTGGAGATAACCTTGACGATGCGGTCCGGTGTTTTGAGGTAGACGGTGTCTACACCGGCGCGCTCGATCTCCTCGGCTTTTGCACGGGTCAGAACCTCGTCCGGCTCTGCCAGTACCTCGCCGGTACGGCTGTTGATGATCGGCTCAGCGACAACGTGGCCGTTGATACGGGAAGCGATTCCCAGCTTTTTGTTGTATTTATAGCGTCCAACTCTGGACAGGTCATATCTTCTTGCATCGAAGAACAGTGCATTGATGTGCGACTGTGCGCTGTCCACTGTTGGCGGTTCGCCTGGACGCAGCTTTCTGTACACTTCCAGCAGCGCCTCTTCGGTGTTGTTGGTGCTGTCCTTTTCGATGGTGGCCACGATGCGCGGGTCATCGCCGAAGAAGTCCAGAATCTGTGCGTCGCTTGCAAGTCCCAGCGAACGGATAAAGGTGGTGACAGGCAGCTTTCTGTTTTTATCAATGCGGACGTAGAACACATCGTTGGAGTCGGTTTCATACTCAAGCCATGCGCCGCGGTTTGGAATGACGGTGGTCGAATACAGCTGTTTGCCTGCCTTGTCGCGGGAAACGCCGTAGTAGACGCCTGGCGAACGAACCAGCTGGGAGACGATAACTCGCTCTGCGCCGTTGATGATAAAGGTTCCGCTTGGGGTCATCACAGGGAAATCGCCCATGAAGATGTCCTGTTCCTTAACCTCACCGGTCTCCTTGTTCAGAAGGCTTGCGCGCACTCTCAGCGGAGCTGCATAGGTTGCGTCGCGCTCTTTGCACTCCTCGATTGTATATTTGGGAGTTTCGTCAAGACGGTAGTCGATAAAGTCAAGTACCAGATTGCCCTGATAATCCGAGATTTCGGACATATCTTTAAATACTTCCTTTAATCCCTCCTCAAGAAACCATTTGTAGGAGTTTTTCTGCACTTCAATCAGGTTTGGCATTTCCAAAACCTCATTAATCCGAGAAAAGCTCATTCGAACATTTTTACCCAGATGTACCGGCTTCACATTCACCATAGGCTTATCCACTCCAATCCGCATATTTTGATAATTGTACAATCTGTACAACTATTGTCCGTTTATATCCGATATTTTGCAGGAGAGGTATTGAATTCTCCTGGCATCTGTGCTACAATAAACTAGGCAAAGTTCATAAGTAGCCATTTTGATACATTATAATATTATATTGTATTTTCAAAGCAAAGTCAATCTTTCCCACCCGTTTGGGACATAAGAAAAACTCCGATTTTTTCATCGGAGTTTTGTTTATTTATGCCAAAAGTTCACTTTGCTTTTCATATAACCGGCGTCTTGACATTTTCAAAAACGGCTGTTACGCCTGCTGCACCGGCTCAAATCCCTGGAAGCGGTTGCCCTGATAGGTCAGTCTGCCATGGGCGCCTTCGACCAGCTGGTCATACTGGCGGAAGGAAACCTCCATCTCCACCTCGTCGCCGTCCTCCATCAGAAAGGTCGCCGAATAGCGCATCGCCATCGCCCGCGCTGCTCCGCGCCGGTGTGTCGGAGGATCGCTCTGGCTTTTTGCCACCACGGTGGCCTCCACTGTCTGCGGCGGCATCTTTTTGTCCAGGTTGCGCTGATACAGCACGCCAGCCACCGTCATAATCAGTGCGCTGAACACCGACACCGCCAGAATCAGCAGTATGAGCGCCAGCAGCATTTCCAAGATTGTCATCATCGTTTTCCGCCTCCCTGTTTATTGCGCCTCAAAGACACCCACACGGCGCGCAAAACCTTTGTAGCGTGTGCCTTGAAAGGTCAGCTGTCCGCGGTCGCCCTCGCAGAGCATTCCATAGTCGGTTCCCTCCATCTCCAGCTCGATGCGGTCGCCGCTCTGAACCTGGAAGGTGACAAAATAATGGGTATAAGTGTGATAGCCGGTGTCGTGGTGATGGTGGGAGAACTGTTCACGCTTTGCGACGACCACAGCATCCACCGTCAGCACCGGCGACTGATTGTTCTTGTTCCAGGTGCTCACGCCGCGCACTGCCGTGGCGATAAATGTGCCGATGACCAGCACAAAGATCACGATAAAAAACAACGGAAACAGCGTGTCAAAAAAGCTCATCTCATATCCTATTCCGAATCCCATGGCATGTCCTCCCTGTGTCCGGCTATTTTTTCAAACGTCGCATTGATTGTACCATATCCCAGAGCGAATAACAAGAAGGCAAACAAAAAACTTTTCTTTGCTAAATTATAAAATCGAAGGAGCCCTCTGCCTTAGACAGCACAAAAAAACCTTCCGGCATCAAAGCCGGAAGGTTTTTTATGTATCAAACGGAAATTAGTCGAGGTTTGCAACCAGGAACTCATAGAAACCACGATGGGTCTCGTACAGGTCAACCTTGGAGATAACCTCCATTGGAGCATGCATGCACAGAACCGGTACGCCGATGTCGATGGTGTCAACATCCAGCTCTGCGATGAATTTTGCAACGGTGCCGCCGCCGCCCTGGTCAACTTTGCCCAGTTCGCCAAACTGCCATACAACATCTGCGTTGTCGAGGATTGCGCAAACTTTGCTGGTGAATTTAGCGTTGCAGTCGTTGGTGCCGCCTTTGCCGCCGGAACCGGTGTATTTAACAACACATACGCCGTAGTTGATGAAGGAAGAATTCTGTTTCTCGTAAGCATCTGCAAATGCAGGGTCAAATGCTGCGCTGACGTCAGCGGACAGGCACTTGGAGTTAGACAGAACGCGTCTTACCGGAACGCCGAATGGCTCTGCCAGATCAGCCAGGAAGTACTCGAGGAATCTGGAGTGCATACCGGTGTTGCCGTCGGAACCAACTTCTTCTTTATCAGCGAAGATAACAACAGAAGTCCATTCCGGGTTGGTGTTTGCGATCTCAGCGGTCATCTCGGTGTAAGCGCAGACGCGGTCGTCGTGGCCGTATGCACCGATCATGCTGCGGTCAAGACCAAGGTCGCGTGCTTTCAGGGCAGGAACAACGCTCAGCTCTGCACCCAGGAAGTCGCGCTCGGTGATGCCGTATTTTTCGTTGAAGATCTTCATCAGGTTGAGTTTAACCTTTTCGGAAGCCTTCTCGTCTTTAAACTGTCTGGAACCGATCAGGATGTTCATCGACTCACCTTTGAATGCTTCTGCCAGAGTCTGGGTTCTCTGTTTGGAAGCCAGATGTGGCAGCAGGTCGGTTACGCAGAAAATCGGATCGTTTTCATCTTCACCGATGGTGATGGTAACAACAGAGCCGTCTTTCTTGTAAACGTCACCGTGCAGAGCCAGCGGAATGGTTGGCCACTGGTATTTTCTGATGCCGCCGTAGTAGTGTGGTCTGAGGTAACCCAGTTCTGCTTCCTCAAACAGTGGGCTTGGTTTGAGGTCCAGTCTTGGGGAATCAACGTGAGCTGCCAGAATCTTAACGCCTTTTTCGATTGGGCGGGTACCCATGGTACCAAAGATCAGGGATTTGCCGCGGTTGTTGTAGTAGAATCTTTCGCCGGGCTGGTACTTTTTGCCTCTTTCAAACTCATGGTAACCGTTTGCTTCCAGCTTCTTGATCGCCTCTTTAACAGCCTCGATCTCGATCTTTGCTGCATCCATGAATGCCTTGTAGTCCTCTGCATAAGCATACGCCTTGTCCAGTTCCTCATCGGACAGACGGGTGGTGCCGTTGACTGGTTTCATCATCAGCTCTTCCTGAAGCAGTTCGCCTTTGGTTTTTTCCATATCGTTCATCCTCCCGATTATAAATTTTTTGACCGTCCGCCCTCATATTGAGTGCTTTGTCCGGTCTGTATCTCTACCGTTTTCGATGTGCACGGTAAAAACCATTGTTTAAGCATAAAGCCTCTGATAGATCTGTTTTGCTTCGGAGACTTTATTGTAATACCATTCTGTATCAGAATAGGGTATTTTGTCAAGTGTTTTTCCATCTTTCGAGTATTCCTGCTGCGAAAGCCATGCGTTGACGTTGCTCATTCCCGCATGGTAGGAACAGATGGCCAGTTTTTCGTCGCCGGTTTCCTCCAGCAGCAGATGCAGCATATAGGTGCCGTACCGGATGGAAACCTCCGGCTCAAAGATGTCGGCATAGGTGGTGCCGCTGTCGTCGCCCATGCGGTACTGCACCCACTCAAAGGCGTCCTGTGTCATCTGCATCAGGCCGCGGGCATCCGCCGATGAAACGGCATTGGGGTCAAAGTTACTCTCGATGCGGGTCACGGCATACACCAGATTGCGGTCCACATCGTACTCTCTGCTGTATTTTTCGATGTATTCGCGGTACTCTCTGGGATAAAGCTGCCGCATCACGGCGTCGGTGGCAGGCTGCAGCGCCGCCACAGCCGCCAGAACCAGCACGATGATGAGCACTAGCCACAACAGAACATCTTTTTTCCTGACTCTTGCTGCCACCGGTTTCCTCCTTTATCGCTGTTCCAGCATCGTCTCCAGCTTTGCCAGCAGCACCGAGGTCTGGCTTTTGAGGTCGCCGATGCTTCCGTTGTTTTCCAGCACCTGCCACGAGCGCTCACGGTAGTAGCTTTCGTCGTGCTGGGCATTGATGCGCTCGAGCGCCTCCTGCTCGGTCAGGTGGTCGCGGGCGATGATGCGCCGGCAGCGCAGCTCCTGGGAGGCGGTCACCGACACCACGCAGTCGCACTGGCGGTCGGCGCCGCTTTCAAACAGGGTGGGCGCATCCAGCACGATGATGCCCTCCTGGCTTTCGCGCAGGCTGTCCAGCTTCTGGCGGATGCTTTCGATGATGTAGGGAAACATGATGTCGTTTAACTTTTTAAGCTTACCCTTGTCGGTAAAGACCGATTTTGCCATCTTTTTGCGGTTGAGTGTCCCTTCAGGGGTGATATATTCACAGCCAAATTCCAGCGCAATGTCCGCGATGCAGGCACTGCCCTTCTCCACAACCTCGCGGGCAATCAGGTCGGCGTCGATGACGGTGACGTCATTGGCGCGCAGATAGTCCGAGACGGTCGACTTGCCTGCACCGGTCTGTCCGGTCAGGCCAACAATCAGGTTTTTCATGGGTTGTCATGCCTTTCTTTTTTCAAACGATGTCCCTGCTGCGGGTACACCGGCTTCGCTGTTTTGATCGGATGGAGCTTGTGTTTCTTCGTTGAGGTCGCACTCGTGGAACGCTGCCGCCCGAATCAGACGGTTATACACCGCCAGTCCCACTCCCTGACGGGAAGGACAGCGGGCATACACCTCTTTGGCGCCCTTTTCATCCAGCTCCCGAAGTGCCGCAAACAGATGCTTTGCCTGGTCTTTTTCGTCCCTGCCAAGGCTGATGTACGGAACCTTTAATCCCGCTACATCCTCCTCAAAGCACAGCGCATACAGTCCCTCATGGGCATGGGCATTGACATAGCGGACAAACTGTTCGCTGCCGGCGTCCAGAATGGTGATCTGTGCCTTTGGAGCATAGTGCTTATACTTCATGCCAGGCGAATCGGCGCGCTCATTCTCCTGCAATTTGTCGGTGACCGCATGGTGCACCACAAGGTCGGGCAGAAACTCTCGCAGCTGTGCAGGAGTGACTGCTCCCGGGCGCAGCAGCAGCGGCGGGTTTGCTGCCAGCGAGATGACGGTGGATTCCACTCCGACGCTGCACTCGCCTGCATCGACGATGGCGTCCACTCTGCCCCACAGGTCATGAACGCAGTGTTCGGCAGTGGTCGGGCTGGGACTGCCCGAGAGGTTTGCCGAAGGCGCTGCCACCGGCACACCGGCGCGGCGGATGATCTCCCGCGCAACCGGATGGGACGGGATGCGGATGGCGACCGTCTCCAGCCCGCCGGAGGTTTCCATCGGGATGATCTCCCGCTTTGGCAGGATGACGGTCAGCGGGCCTGGCGAAAACCTTCTGCACAGCTCATAGTAGACCGGCGGGATGTCCTTTGCATACAGCTGTGCCTGCTGTGGGTCCACGATGTGGATAATCAGCGGATTATCCTGCGGTCTGCCCTTTGCCAGAAAGATGTTTTTGACCGCCTGCGGGTCCAGGGCATTGGCGCCCAGACCGTACACCGTTTCGGTGGGCAGCGCGACCAGTCCTCCGTTTTTGAGGATGGCCGCTGCCCTGTCCAGCGCCGCTGTGTCCTTCTCAGGGTCGGTAACCGTAAGAAGGACGGTGTCCCTGTGCGCTACTTTGGAATATTCCATGCACAAACGCCTCTTTTCCCGTACAGAAAAACTAGTGCTCGCCGCCGGCAGCGCCGGAGCTTTCCTTGAGCTTTTCTGCCTGGTCGAAGGTGTTGAGTGCATCAAACAGCTCGGTCAGGTCGCCGTTGAGCACCTGTTCGAGCTTATACAGGGTCAGACCGATGCGGTGGTCGGTGACACGGCCCTGTGGATAGTTGTAGGTGCGGATACGCTCAGCGCGGTCGCCGGCGCCAACCTGCAGTTTACGCTCGGAGGCGATCTTCTCTTCCTGCTCGCGCTGCATCTTCTCATAGATACGCGAACGCAGAATCTTCATCGCCTTGTCCTTGTTCTTGTACTGGCTTCGCTCGTCCTGACACTCAACGACGGTGCCGGTCGGAAGGTGGGTGATTCGGATGGCCGACTCGGTCTTGTTGACGTGCTGGCCGCCTGCACCGCCCGAACGGTAGGTGTCGATCTGCAGGTCCTTCGGATTGATCTCAACCTCGACGTCGTCTGCTTCCGGCAGCACTGCGACGGTGACGGTGGAGGTGTGGATACGGCCCTGGGTTTCTGTCTCAGGTACGCGCTGAACGCGGTGAACGCCCGATTCAAACTTAAATTTGGAGTAAGCGCCCTCGCCGTTGATCGAGAAGCTGATCTCCTTGTAGCCGCCAAGCTCGGTTGCGTTTGCGTTGAGCACCTCGATCTTCCAGCCCTGGCTCTCGGCGTACATCGAGTACATGCGGAACAGGCTGTTTGCAAACAGGGCAGCCTCGTCGCCGCCTGCACCGCCGCGGATTTCGACGATGACGTTCTTGTCGTCGTTCGGGTCCTTTGGAATCAGCAGGATCTTCAGCTCCTCCGAGATAGTTTCGATGTCTGCCTTGGCAGTTTCGTACTGGTCCTCGATCAGCTCGCGGAAGTCCTTCTCCAGGCCGCTCTCCTCGAGCATCGCCTTTGCCTCGTCCATATCGTTCTTTGCCTTGACATACTCACGGTATTTCTCCACGATTGGAGTCAGGTTCTTATATTCCTTCATCAGTTCGGCGTACTGCTTGGGATCGCTGACAACATTGGGGTCCATCAGGCGGTCGTTGATCTCCTGATAGCGCTGCTCGGCAACGCTTAGCTGTTCAAACATACTTTCATTCTCCTTTAATTTGTTTCTAAAAAAATATTGACGATCTTTTTTTGCGGCGGCGCTTATCCCTGTTCTCTTTCGATGCGGCGGATGTTCTTTTCCGCCTTTGCCCGCGCCACCATCACCTCATGGCCGCAGCCCAGACACCGCAGCTTAAAATCCATGCCGCTTCTGAGCACCAGAAAGCGGTTATCCCCGCAGGGATGATTTTTCTTCATGATAAGAACATCTCCGACACGAACGTCCATGATCTGCAAGCCTCCTTTGAGTTGTGTTTTTCTGTGTGTAAAGATCTGATCTGCATACGGATTTTATTATAGCAAATTTTCCTATGGTTGTGCAATATTTCCATCAAGTTTTCTTGATTTTCTCCCGCCAAAAGCCCCTGGGCATAACCATGTTTACGGGTGCATATAGATGATACAGCCCATCATCCCAAAAAGGCCACATCAAAAGGAGGGAAGAAAAAAATGAACAACTACTGGCCGGAAGGCCTTCTATTGCATACAGCCCAGAACCGCAGCCTGACCCAGAGCGCAGCGGGACTGCACGAGGCACTGTACAGTCAGACGGTGCTGGAAGGGCGGGTCTCGGTATGCACCCGCGAGCACGACCTGCTGGTTGACTTTGGATTCTGCACCGGACGCATTCCCCGCTGCGAAGGAGCGCTGGGAGTTTTGGAGGGCACGGTGCGGGACATCGCGCTGCTGTCCCGTGTGGGCAAGCCGGTCTGCTTTGTGGTGGACAATATCCTGCAAAATCCCGACGGCTCGATCACGCCGATTCTGTCGCGGCGGCGCGCCCAGCAGCTGTGCTGCGACAACTACATCCGTCACCTGCGCCCAGGCGACGTCATCGCTGCCCGTGTCACCCATCTGGAGGCGTTTGGCTGCTTTGTGGACATCGGGTGCGGCATCTGTTCGATGATTCCCATCGACTGCATCTCGATCTCGCGCATCTCCCATCCCAGCGACCGCTTCTGCACCGGACAGGACATCCATGCCGTGGTCACCGGCATCGACCAAAACCTGCGGGTATCCTTAAGTCACAAGGAGCTGCTGGGCAGCTGGGAGCAGAATGCCGCCCAGTTTTGCGCCGGCGAGACCGTTTCGGCGATCATCCGCTCGGTGGAAAGCTACGGCATCTTTGCCGAGCTCACGCCCAATCTGGCAGGACTTGCCGAGGTGCGCCCAGGCGTGCGCGCCGGACAGCAGGCCAGCGTCTACATCAAGAGCCTGATCCCCGAAAAGATGAAGGTCAAGCTCATCCTCATCGACGCCTTTGATGCGCCGTCTCATCCGCAGCCGATGCAGTATTTTATCGACAGCGGTCACATCGACCACTGGGTCTATTCGCCGGTGCAGTCGCCGCGGAAAATCGAAACCTTTTTTGCACCCAGTCTATCGGAAACAGCAGAATAAGGGCAGAAAAAAAGAGGGGAACTTCCCCTCTTTTTTATGTTTATTCATACTGTTCCGGCGCATACGGGTCGGGATTTGGACAGGGATTGTCCTCAAAGCCGGTGGTGGACAGATAGCTGCCCTCGTCCATGTGACGGCGGTCGTCGGCATATTCCATGCAGACGATCAAATCGTCGTTAAACAGAAACTTGCTGACCGAGGCGTTTGCCACCATGCCGTTGGTCATCTCCTCAAACGGTTTGCCGCTGGCAAAATGAATGTACGACGAGATGATGATGCCATGGCTGACCGCCGCAATCACCTTGCCGCGGTTGTGTTCGACCAGTCGGTCGATCGTTTCGACGATGCGGTCGCTGACCTGCTTCATCGATTCTCCCTGCGGACAGCACAGCTGCGAAGGCTGGGTGTGCATCGCTTCGATGACCTCGGGGTATTCCACTGCAAGGTCGCTAAACTTGCGTCCTTCCAGCAGTCCTCCGTCCAATTCGGTCAGTCCAGGCTCCACGATGGGCTTTAGCTTCTCCAGTCCGTGCATCTGGGCGATGATCTCGGCGGTTTGGCGCGCGCGGATCAGCGGGCTTGTGTACAGCAGGTCGATCTTGGTCAGGCTGAACGCCTCTCCCAGCATCTGCGCCTGCCGGATGCCCGATTCGTTTAAGGGGTTATCGGTGATCCCCTGAAATCTTCCTTCAAAATTTCCGCCGGTCTCCCCATGTCTGATCAGATATAAAATTGTCATTTTCAGCACATATCCTTTCCGGCAGAGGTGTTCTCAAGGCAAAACGCCATTACCAGGGGCGCACTGCGCCGACGATCTCGTTGATGTCCTCGACGCCGTTTTGCTCCATCCACTGCTGCATTCCGTCGATGACCCCGATCGGCGCCTTTGGATTATAGAACATCGCTGCGCCGATCTGGATGGCGTTTGCGCCTGCCATCATCATCTCGATGGCATCCTGCCATTTTTCGATGCCGCCCATGCCGATGACCGGAATCTTGACGCGGTTGGCTACCTGCCATACCATGCGCACGGCAACCGGAAAGACCGCCGGACCGGACAGGCCGCCGACGTTATTTTTCAGAATCGGGCGGCGGGTGTTGATGTCGATGCGCATACCCAGCAAAGTGTTAATCAGCGACACAGCGTCTGCACCCTCGGCCTCGACCGCCTGAGCAATCGAAGCGATGTCGGTGACGTTTGGCGAGAGCTTGACGATCATGGGTTTTTTGGCGTATTTGCGCACTTCTTTTACGATGTGAGCTGCGTTTTCACAGCTGGTGCCGAAGGCAACGCCGCCCTGTTTTACGTTCGGGCAGGAGATGTTGAGCTCAAACATGTCGATCTGGCTTTCGCTCAGACGCTCGGCGATGGCGCAGTAGTCCTCGACGCAGCTGCCGGCGATGTTTGCAATCTTGACGGTGTCCTTCTGTGCAAGATACGGCATGTCATGCTCCAGAAAATGCTCGACGCCTGGATTTTGCAGGCCGACCGAGTTGAGCATGCCGCTTGGTGTTTCGGCGATTCTCGGCGGAGGATTGCCCAGACGCTCCTTGAAGGTCATGCCTTTTAAGGAGATTCCGCCCAGACGCTCGAGCGGATAGACGCACTCATACTCTCTGCCAAAGCCAAAGCAGCCCGAAGCTGTGATGACCGGATTTTTAAATTCCACACCGGCGATATTTACCTTTAAATTAGTCATCGAATACCACCCTTTCCGCATCAAATACAGGTCCGTCCTTGCAGACGTGCAGATAGGTCACCGAGCCGTCGTCGCGGCGGATCGGAGTTGCACATCCAAGGCAGGCGCCGACGCCGCAGGCCATGCGCTCCTCGAGCGAAACCTGGCAGCGCACGCCGTATTCGGCGCACAGTTTAGCGACAAATTTCAGCATCACCTTTGGTCCGCAGGCATAGACGATGTCAGGCTTACCCTCGTCAAAGCGCTGTTTGAGCAGGTCGGTGACGACGCCGTGATGGCCTGCCGAGCCGTCGTCGGTGCAGAGCATGACGCGGTTTTGCTGGGCCTCAAAGTCGTCGGTCAAGACAATTTTATCGGCGCTGCGGAAGCCGAGGATGGCGGTTGCATTTTTGCCGTAGGATTTTGCGGTCTGGAGCATCGGAGGAACGCCGATGCCGCCGCCGACAACGACGGCTGTTTTGTCGGAGTCAAGCAGTGTAAAGCCGTTGCCCAGCGGGCCCATGACATCCACCAGCTCGCCCTCTTTGGTGTTGGCGAGGACTTTGGTACCCTCGCCGCGGATATCGAACAGGATGCGGATGGTACCGGCAGCCTTGTCCACCTCACAGATCGAGATTGGACGGCGCAGTGTAAAGCCTGGCACGCGGACATGCACGAACTGGCCGGCTTTGGACACCGCAGCGATATCCGGACAGTGGATAGTAAAGTCACACATACTGCCTGGACGGATAGTTTGCACGCGGTAGCTTCCCTGTAAATATTCCACAACAGATCCCCCATTTAGTTAAAAATTTGGGCGGCAGCGCCACAAGCAGGCGTGCCGCAGGAACGCTTTTGCGAAACGATTCCAATTTGTTTTTATTCTATATGAAACCGGTGCATTTTACAAGCCCCTGTGGATTTTTTTGTGCTGTCGCGGCATGAGAAGGAAACAAAGTTTCCTTCTCCGAACTTTCTGCAAAGACGATTTGCAGGGTAGCCCCTGCGAGACTCTTTTGCGGGCTTACTCAGCCCAGGCCCGCACTCGGACTTTCTGCAAAGACGCACCTTTTATGGTGCGGGCAGGAGAAGGAAACAAAGTTTCCTTCTCCGAACTTTCTGCAAAGACGATTTGCAGGGTGGCTCCCCGCCCCTGCACCCGGGGTCCATTTCCTATCGCGAGGAAATGGACGAAAGGCGCGCAAGGAACCTCCTGGTTCCTTGACCTCCAGCGAAAGGGGTCAAGCATGACCCCTTTTGAAACCCCTCTGTATCGGTAGCGAGTACGTTCGACGTAAGTACCTACTACCCGAGGCGTGACCGATGCAAAGCCTAACAACCACCTAGTAATGGGGAAGTCAGGGGGAGAGAACTTCGCTTTGCGAAGTTCCCGAGGGGATGTGCCCCTTGGAGGAGAATCCAAAGAGGAAACTTCCTCTTTGGCGAATCTTTGGTTCCTTTCTTTTCGACAAGAAAGGAACCTCGGGCGCGGGCTGAGTAAGCCCGCAAGATTTAGAAGAATGTTCGGAGAAGGAGCGTCGCTCCTTCTCATGCCTGCGCCGACAAAAGGATCTTTTCGCAGTATGTGTGAGCGCAGGCCCACAATCGGCTTAATAATTAAATTGTTGAAATGTTGGGGCTTCTTGCCTAGGGCACACGTTTGTGCCCCAAACCCTCGCAAACTTTTGTGTACAAAAGTTTGACAAAAAACTTTATTTTTCTCCGAGCAGAAACTGCTCGAAAGCGGTTGCACAACGTGCAAAAATGCGCTATAATATCTCTCGCACCGCATTGCGGTGCAGTCAGTCGCAAGTTCCTGACTTAAAAACACACTACGAAAGGAAAACTGAATATGAGAAACAACACCGTCAAAAAAATCGCCATCAACGCGATGGTCGCAGCACTTTATTTTGTGCTGAGCCTGCCGTTTATGTCGCTGATCTTCGGCCCTGTCCAAATGCGCATCGCCGAAGCACTCACCCTGCTGCCGGTCTTTGCCGTCAGCCCTGTCGCCGGTCTGACGCTGGGCTGCGTGCTGGTAAACCTTCTGGGTGCTGTCAGCGGCGCCAACATCCTTGGCCCTCTGGACATCGTCTTTGGTTCGGCCGCTACTTTGCTGGCAGGATTTTTAAGCTATGCTCTGCGCGACGTCCGCATCAAGGGCCTGCCGCTTCTGTCGGCATTGATGCCTGTCCTTGCTAACGGTATCGTCGTCGGTCTGGAGCTGACCTTCGTCATCAGCGGAGGCTTCAATCTCTCTGTCTTTCTTGTCAATGCCGCTCAGGTTGCTCTGGGCGAAGCTATCGCCTGCTTCGTTCTGGGTCTGCCGATGGTGCGCGCATTGGAAAAAACCGGTCTTGGCAAAAAGCTGTTCTCCGATCGGGTCGAACACTTTGCCTCTTAACCAATATATTATATCCCATTTTATCATCGAGCTTGCCGGTCCGAGGAATCACTTCCTCGGACCTATTTTTATCCTGTTCTAAAGATGAGTGCAATATACATACAGATAGTACCATCATTCTGCCGTCCAAAAGGAGTGTCCGCCATGTATCCAGCCTTTCCCGTCTTTCCTGCAGATCATCAGTGTGCCCCTCTGCGCTTTACCCATTGTCTCAATCAATCCTTCACCGCCACCTATACCACCGTCAGCGCCCATTATGACGAGCAGTATTTCTGGCTGGAGTTTGCCTGCTTTGAGAAGTACCCGCAGCCGGACTACCGTTTTGTGCTGCGCTTTGGTGAGCAGCCGACCGAGCTGTGGCTGTCGTCCAGTCAGTCCAAGCTCATCGAGGGAGCTGTTTTGCTGCGCGACGGCGGAGAGAATCTGGAGGGCATCTACTGGGGAGCCAAGCTGGGACTGCCGCTGACAGGACAGACGCTGCTGTGTCACGGCGGGTCGGTGTATCTTTGTTATGACCGCGCAGGAGAATGCAGTTCGCCATTTTGTGACGGTTGGGGACGGATGGAGATTGTTTTGGAAGAAAAAGGCAAAATCATTTAAAGAAAAAATCAAAAAATGTATTGACATTCCATTTTAGGTATGCTATTATATTAAAGCTGATTGAAACAGCAACAGTGAATGCGCTTGTAGCTCAGTTGGATAGAGTGACTGGCTACGAACCAGTAGGTCGGGGGTTCGAGCCCCTCCAAGCGCGCCAAGCAAAAAGAGCACCACGATTTGTGGTGCTCTTTTTGTGTTTATCGAAACTTTCAGAGCAGCAGGCAGAAGTGCCTGCTGTTTTTTTGTACATAACACTGCCTGAGAGGCAAACTAAAGTTTTTGGTTGAGCTTTTTTCAAAAAGCTCACGGATTCCAAAGGCAGCGCCTTTGGCAGGGTTTGGGACAGCGTCCCAACATTTCAACCAAAGACATATTAAAAAGTTAAGAGGCAGAGGGGCCACATTTACTGTGAAGAAAACATAACTTTGTATTGTGGCCCCATGAGAACGAACTTTGTTCGTTCTCCCAAGTTTTTATATAACCTCGATGCTGTCGCACGAGGCCCGCATACTTGCTTTGTGTGTTGCCCACCTTTTGTAATTGCGGGCACGAGGATGGGCGGCGCCCATCCTCCGAACTTTAGATAAAGATGGTAGTGCGCTGACCTCTCTGCGGGCAGATCGGTTCTTGTCGTAAACTGCCCTGCGAGACAAAACAAAGTTTTTGATGCCAAAGTTGAGTAGTCCTTAACACACAGCATTCCATCATATAAAAAGAAATTACTTACTGTGTTGGGATATTTTTATCATGGCATGACACAATCTTCTGAAATGCTGGCGTCCTGCCAGCATTCGCACTAAACGTGCGGCAGCATCGAAACAGCATCAAGTCTCTAAACTTTTTGATTTATGGAATGTCCTTATGTTGGGACAGCGTCGTACAAATTTAATCTGCCCGCAAAGCGGTCAGCGCACTAGACGTGCGACAGCATCGAAACAGCTTTATAGTCTCTAAACTTTTTTATAAAAAGAATTGTGTTTTATGTTGGGGCTCCTCGCCCCAAACCCTCGCAAACTTTTGTGTACAAAAGTTTGACAAAAAACTTTAATTTGTGTTGTCGGGCAGCGTCGTGCACACTCCTCCCTCTTGCCTTTCTATGTAAAATACGCTATCCTATCCTTATCTTCACTCAACCCAAAGGAGCTGTTTACATGATCGAAAAAAAACGCGACCCTAAACCCAAAATCTTTTTCACCGCTGCCATTCTGCTGGTGCTGTGTATCCTCGGCTATCAGCTGCTCTTCCCTACTCCCGTTCCATCCAGCGACGGCGTCATCCAGCTGCTGCAAAAGGCGGAGGCGGTCTATCAGCCAGGCAACACCCAGCTGCTCTCCTGCACCGCTTCCGACGTCGACGGCTACGAGGTCGTTTCCGACTACGACCAGGTCGTCCAGACCATCTTCACCTCCGAAGGCATCCAGCAGCTGGAGCAGGCTGCCATCGACGGCAAACCTCTCATCCGCAAGGAGCAGGATCAGGTCCTCCGTCTGAGTGCCGACGAAACTTCCTCTGCCTACTTTGACAACATTCAGGCGGCAAAGCTGCTCGACCAGCAGGACAACCTCTTTGCTTTTCGGATTGAGTTTCCTTCTCCCGACGACGGTCAGACGCTGCAAACCGATGTGGTCGTCGCCATGCAGGAGGACGGCAGTCTGCTGCTGTACAGCCTGCACTATCCGTCGTGCGACCAATAATCTTTCCATTAAAAAAGCGTCCTTACAAAAGGGCGCTTTTTTATAAAACAAAACTCTATCTTTGCAGGGAAGCTTCTGCAGGACCACTTTACGGCGGAGGGCATCGTCCTCCGCCCTCTATTTTGCAGGAAAGTTCCTGCAAACCACCTTGCAGGCTTACGCAGCCTGCACCGCGATTACTTTCCTTTCACGAGGAAAGTAATCAAAGGCGTGCCAAAGAGGAAGTGTCCTCTTTGGAATCTTCTCTTAGGGGATTCTCCCCTCGGGAACTTCGCCTTGCGAAGTTCTCTCCCCCTGACTGCTCCGTCAGCAAGAGAATGTCAGGTTTTGCATCTACCACTTCGGGAAGCTGTGTGCTTACGTCGCGTGCAGCCTCTACCGTTACAGAGGGGTTTCAAAAGGGGTCACACTTGACCCCTTTTGCTGGAATTCCAAAAACCAGGAGGTTTTTGGTGTGCTCTTTGTGAAACTTTCTTCACACAAGAAAGTTTCCGCAGGT